>JBBQQS010000424.1:0-4894 GCA_038215525.1 Bryobacterales bacterium | reverse complement strand
AGTGCACGCCAAACGACCCGTAGCCGAGTTGCTCAACGTCCAAGCGGAAATCGCCGCCGCCGAAGCGGACTTTGGCGATCGCGGCCGCGTCCTGGTCCGTTTCTCCGGCACCGAACTGCTGGCCCGCGTGATGGTGGAAGGCGAGGATTCGGCCAAAGTGCAACACTGGGCCCATCGCATTGCCGACACATTGCGCGACGAACTCGCGCACCTGGCGGCCCAGGTGGCAGCAGCCGAACAGCCGGTTGGCGTCGGCTAAGCGGAAAATCGGGAAAGCCCCCTCCCCGTCAGTTACACTAAGGAAATGGCAGACGACAAGCTTTACCAAAGTATCTATATCGGCAGCGGCACCTTCATCATCACCAAGCCGAAGCGCAAGGTGCGCAAATTGCGCCAAAGCCGCGTGAAGAGCCCGCAGCGTGGCGCCCGCAAGTAACTTACCCTCCTTTCCGCACACAGTTTAGGATCCCGATGATCATCAAAGAAATGCGCCTCCACCAGATTGCGGTGGCGGACGCGCCCATCCGCTCGAGCTATGGTTTGCACGCGCCTTACGCGCTGCGAACCATCGTCGAGCTGATCTCCACCGATGGCTTCACCGGGATCGCCGAGACCTATGGCGGCGACCGTCCCTTCGCCGCGCTCGAAGCAGCCCGAGCCTACATCGTGGGCCAGGACCCATTTCAACTCGCCCGCCTGTGGCAGTATTTCGAAGGCCAAGCCGAACAAGCTAATGTCGCCGGCGGCACGACGCAGACCTATATGGTGCCCGGCGAAAATCCGCTTGACCAGCACACGCGCACCTACGCCGCGCTCGAAGTCGCCTCGCTCGACCTGATCGGCCAAGCGTTAGGCAAACCCCTCTGCGACCTCGTCGGCGGTCGCGCCCGCGATGCGGCGCCTTTCTCCGCCTACTTGTTCTACAAGCACGCCGGTGGCGGTGGCCGCAGCACGGACGCCCGCGAAGACAAGTACGGCGAGTGCCTCGACGCCAAGAGCATCGTCAAGCAAGCCCACCTGTTCATCGACGAATACGGCTTCCGCGAAATCAAGTTGAAGGGTGGCGTGCTCGATCCGGCGGAAGAGATCGCCACTATCCGGGCCCTGCGGGCTGAGTTCGGCCCCACGGTGCCGCTGCGGATTGACCCGAATTGCGCCTGGAGCATCGACACTTCGGTGGAGATCGGCGTAGCCCTGAAGGATGAGCTTTCGGGCGGTGGCTACCTCGAGGACCCTTGCGCTGAGCTCGCCGGTATGGCGGAAGTCCGCAGGCGGTTGCAAGCCCAGGACATCCACACCGAATTCGCCTCGAACGTCGCCGTCACCACCTTTGCCGACGTCGTGCAAGCCCGCGACCTCGAAGCCGTCCAGATCGTCCTGAGCGACCCCCACTACTGGGGCGGCATCCGCCGTCAGCAGCGCTTGTCGAACACCTGCGAAACGCTGGGGCGCGGACTGTCGATGCACTCGAACAACCACGTTGGCGTCAGCATGATGATCATGGCCCACGCCGCCGCCGCCTCGCCCCATCTCACCCACGCCTGCGACACCCACTATCCCTGGCAGACCGAGCAGGACGAAGTGATCGAAGGCGGCCGCGTGAAGTTCACCGAAGGCACGGTTCCGATCCCCGACGAACCCGGCTTGGGCGTCCGGCTCGACTATGACCAACTCGCCCGCCTGTGCGAACGCTACGAGAAACTCCCCTACCGCCGCCGCGACGACGAAGCCGAAATGCGCGAACACGTCGACCCCACCTGGCGCCGCGTCCTGCCGCGCTGGTAGCTTTAGTTGAACCCCAGTACCGAGCCCATCGGCATCAGCATCATCATGGTCCGGAGTCTGGCCGTCTTTAACTGCGTGCTTCCCACCAGGGATGAGCGGGTTCTTTCCGCGGCTGAGGGGGCACGTGGGCGGCCATCATGGCGCGCTCCAACTCCGCCACCAGATCAGGTTTCGAGGCCGCCAGATTTCGCCCTTCTCCCTGGTCCGTTTGAAGATCATATAGTTCCACCGGTCCACCCGGCGTGGGCCGGACCGCTTTCCACTTACCCCGGCGCATGGCCTGTTGCGGAATCGGGTCCAGGTACTTGCCGGTCTCTCGGGAGTAGCGAGGATTCTCCCAGTAGAGTTCAGCGTGCGGCTTCTGCGTCTTCCCCAACAAAGTGGGCAGCACCGACATGCCGTCGCACTTGTGCGCCGGACCTCCCGCCAGTTCCATCGCCGTTGGCAGAAAGTCTTGAAACGCCCACGCAAAGGAACTCACTTTGCCGGCTGGAACCTGGCCCGGCCGGCGCACGATCATTGGCACGCGCAGGCCGCCCTCATAGAGGTTGCCCTTGCGGCCGCGGAAGGGCCCCGTGCTCAGGAAATAGTTGTCGGCCAGGCTGACGCCCCCGTTGTCGCTGGTGAAGAACACAATGGTGTCCCGGTCAATTGCCAGTTCCTTGAGCAAGGCGAAGACCTGGCCTGCGTAGCGGTCCACTCGGGAGACCATGCCGGCGAAGGCCGCGAGTGAGTCCGGCTGCGGGGCGAGGCGACCGCCTTTTTCGTTCCATGCCACTTGCGGAAACTTGCCCCGGTATTCCGCCATCGAATCTTCGGGAACCTGCAGTTCGGTATGAGGCATGGTCAACGCAAGATAGGCGAAGAAGGGCCGATTCTTGTTCTGCCGGATGAATTCGAACGATTTGGCAACCATGACATCGTTGGCATAGGTCTTGCGTGTCGTGTCGCTGTTGCCGTCAAGTGGATACTCGCGGTCGTTTTGATAGAGGAAGCGCGGGTATTGGAAGTGCGCGTGTGCCTGATGCAAGTAACCCACGTGCGTGTCAAAGCCCTTCCTGATGGCCGTTGTCGCCGTGCCGATGTCACCCAAGCCCCATTTCCCGAAGATCCCGTTGGTGTAGCCGGCCTTCTTGAGAAGTTCGGCCACTGTGATATCTGACTCCAGCAAAGGCACGCCACCCGGGTTGCAACGCACCGAAGTGTGCCCCATGTGCATCCCCGTCATCAGGACGCTACGCGACGGCGCGCAGACCGTACAGCCTGCGTAGGCCTCGGTGAAACGCAACCCTTCGCCAGCCATGCGGTCAATGTTGGGCGTGCGAATCTGCTGCTGGCCGTAGCAGCCGACGTCGCCCCATCCGAGGTCATCCGCCATGATCCAAACAATGTTGGGTTTCTTTCTCGCCGGGGCGGCTGCCGTCATGGGCGCTGATTGGAGGAAGGTTCTTCTCGTGATCATGGTTGGTCCTTTTCGGTACGCCTTCACCGATTCGGCCTTGAACGCCGCCGGCTGGACTTGAGTCGGCCCCTTTCGGGCTTCCCCTCACCGCAGGATCTCTCGCACGACGTTGCCAAAGACGTCAGTAAGCCGGAAATCGCGTCCCGTATAGCGATAGGTCAGTCGTTCATGATCGATTCCGAGGAGGTGCAGCATGGTGGCGTGCAGGTCGTGGATGTGAACTTTGCCCTGCACCGCATCCCAGCCGAAGTCGTCCGTTTCGCCGTGGGCGATGCCTGGCTTCACTCCGCCGCCGGCCATGAACATGGTGAAGCCCCGCGGGTTGTGCTCCCGGCCGCGGTCGGCAATCGGGGCTTTGCCTTGGGAGAGATCCTGATCGAAGGGTGTGCGTCCGAATTCGCCGCCCCACAGCACCAGCGTGTCGTCCAGCAAGCCGCGTTGCTTGAGGTCGGCGATCAAACCGGCGATCGGCTTGTCCACGGCTTTGCAGCGCACCGGCAGCGCCTTCCGCAGTGCTCCGTGATGGTCCCAACCGCCGTCACTGATCTGCACGAACCGGACGCCCGCTTCGGCCATCCGGCGTGCCATCAGGCATTGGCGGCCGAAGTCATCGGTTTCCTTTTCGCCGACGCCGTAGAGACCCTTGGTGGCCGCTGATTCCTGATCTAGGTCGAGCACCGTGGGAGCTTCCATCTGCATCCGGAAGGCTAACTCGAAAGAGGCTGCACGGCCCTCAAGTTCCAGGTCCGCGCCGTTTTCGGCAAGATACTGCCGATTGGTTGCGGCTAAGAAATCGAGCTGGCTTCGCTGTTCGGCGGTGGAGATGCCTGGATCGCGTAAGTAGTCGATACGAGCGTTTTTCGCGTCTCCGGACTTACCGATGGGTGTGCCTTGGTAGATGGCCGGTAGGAAGGCGCTGCCGAATAGCTGGGGCGTGCCGCCGTCACCGCTAAGTGCCGGACAGATGGTGACGAAGCCCGGTAGGTTCTGATTCTCGCTACCCAGTCCGTAGAGGGTCCAGGCTCCCATGGAAGGTCTTACCTGGATGCTGTGGCCGGTATGTAACTGGCGGATGGCCGGGGCGTGGGCTTCGCTATCCGCGTGCATGCCGTGCAGGAAGCACAAGTCGTCCACAACCCCACCGAGATGGGGCAATAGGTCGCTGATGAGCATGCCGCGCTGGCCTTGCCGTATGAACTTACTAATCGGCCCAAAGATACGAGAGTCGCGAATGCCTGGAGCCTCATAGTTTTTCGGCAATGGAAACGAAAGCGGCTGTCCGTTGCGCTTTTCTAACTCGGACTTGTATTCAAATAAGTCCACATGCGAGGGACCGCCTTGCATGAACAGAAAAATCACCCGCTTGGCGCATGGCGAATGATGGGTAGGGCGGACGGCGAGTGAATCCGCCGCGAGCATGGTATTCAGAGCTATGGCGCCAAAGCCACAACCCGCTCGAGCGAGGAAGTCGCGGCGGGAACCTGGGATTCGTCGAGTCATCGCTTAGCTCCGATACAAGAATTCGTTCGAAATCAATAGAGAATGGCAGAGCCGCGTCCAAGCAGCGAGCTTCGCTTCCAAGGGCCCGCTCGCCGGGTTCCGTTCGGCGTACTGCCGCGCATATCGCGCCAGCCTCTCGATCTCGCC
>JBBQQS010000423.1:0-4898 GCA_038215525.1 Bryobacterales bacterium | reverse complement strand
TTAACCGGTCCCAGTGCCGGTTTAGCGTGCCGGTGTAGTGCCAGTTCGGTGCGGACCAAGTATGATAAGCTGCGCCCAGTTAACTGGTGTGTGAGGTGGCATGGTTGCAAGAGCTTTCTTCCGTTTGGCTGCGATCAGCGTAATGGCGTCCGCCGCCTTGGCGCAGACCGCCCAAGTAAATGGCCGCGTCACCGACGCGAGCGGCGCGGTGATTCCCAAGACCGCCGTGACGGTGCGCAGCGAGACGACCGGACTGGAGCGCCGGGCGGCCACCAACGAACTCGGCCTCTACACCATCCCCTTGCTCAACTCCGGCGCTTACTCGGTCCGCGTCAGCCGCGACGGCTTTCGCAGCGAGGTGCGCAACGGCGTCCGCCTCGAAGTCGACCAACGCGCGGAACTCAACTTCGCCCTCGAAGTGGGCGGCGTCAGCGAAAAGGTGGAAGTTAACGCTTCCGTCAGCCGCCTGAACACGGTGGAAGCCTCCCAGGGTCAGGTGATCGATAACCAACGCATTGTCGAAATGCCCTTGAATGGCCGCAACTATATTGACCTCGCCCTGATGTCCGGCGGCGCCGTCCAGGCCGCTCCGGGCTCGCGAGTGGGCGGTTTTTCCGCTGGCGGTCAGCGCGTCACCCAGAACAATTACCTGATGGACGGTATCGATAACAACCAAGTCGAACTGGCCGGTGCCGGACGCCGTGCCGAAATGGTGGCCCCCTCCATCGATGCCATCCAGGAGTTCAAGGTCCAAACCAACTCCTACTCCGCCGAATTCGGCCGCGGCATGGGCGGCGTTGTCAATCTCACCATCAAAAGCGGCACCAACAGCCTCCACGGCACGGCCTTCGAGTTTGTCCGCAATCAGATCTTCGATGCCCGCAACTTCTTCAATCCTGCGAATGTCCCCAAGCCGTCCTTCAAACGAAACCAATATGGGCTCTCCTTGGGCGGCCCGGTGTGGATCCCCAAGCTCTATAACGGCCGTGGCCGCACGTTCTTCTTCGGCGACTTCGAAAGTACCCGCATCCGCGAAACCGCAACCATCGCCAACACCATCCCCACGCTCCGTATGCGCCAAGGGGACTTCAGTGAACTCCCCGCCAATCGCCGTTTGAACGATCTCACGACGGGCCAGCCTTTCCCCAATAACCAGATCCCCGCCTCCCGCATCGACCCCGTTGCCGGGCGGCTCATTCAGCTGTTTCCCACGCCCCAAAATAACAATCTCGCCAACAACTTCACTTACCTCTCGCCTCGGAATCAGGAGGCCGACCGCTGGGACGTCCGCGCGGACCAAAACTTCTCGAGCCAGGACAATATCTTTTTTCGCTTCTCGGGCCAATCGGTCAACGTGCCGGACACGCCCAATTTGCCCGCCCCCGCCTTCGGCGGCGGCAACCTCGACTTTGTGACCCAGGGTTACAACACCGGCCTCGGCTGGAATCACGTTTTCACTTCCAACCTGATCGGCACGGCGCGCCTCGGTTGGAACTATGCGTCCTTCGTGCGCAACAATCCCGCCGCCGCCCTCGGTCGCAACTTCAATAACGAATTCGGTATCCGCGGCGCGACTGAGTTTCCCGATGGCTCCTTCTCGCAACTCTCCATCACCGGCTACCGCGCCCTCGGCATCGGTGCCTTCAATCCCGTCAATCGCAACTCGCAGAACCGCCAAGCCAGTGGCGACGTTACCTGGGTCCACGGCCGGCATTCGCTCAAAACCGGCGTCTCCTATCTTCGCTCTCAGAATCCGGTCGCCAACATCAACACCGCCATCGGGGGTTACAGCTTCAATGGCGCTTACACCGGTGACGGTGCCGCCGACTTCGTCACCGGACTGTCGAACCAATGGAATTGGCAGGCGCCGCTGAATGTCTCCATGCGCACTTACAACCTGGGCCTTTACGTGCAAGACGACTTCAAGCTCAACCAGCGCGTCTCCCTCAACTTCGGTCTCCGCTACGAAATTTCGCCGCCCTGGTACGAGAAGCGTAACAAGATGGGCATCTTCGACATTGACACCAACCCTGCCCAGCCCGCCCTCGTGCTCGCCCGCGATGGCGGCTCCCGGCGGGACCGGGCGCTCGTCGCCACCGACAAGAACAACTTCATGGCCCGTTTCGGCGTCTCCTTTAAGCTCACCGAAAAGACCGTTATCCGTTCCGGCTATGGCCAGTTTTTTTCCTACCTCGAAAACTTCGGCGACGGCGAATTCCTCATCGGCAGCCCGCCTTTTGCTTATGGTGTCGCCATCACCGGTTCGAACACCGTTCCGGCCATGCGCCTGAGCCAGGGTCCGGCCTCTGGCGCCACGGATATTTCCCGCGCTACCGGGCTCTCTTTCCGCTCCTACCAGCGCACTCCCATGCTCCCCAATGCCCACCAATGGAACTTCAACATCCAACGCGAAATCGGGTCGGACTGGTTGTTCGAAGCCGGTTACTCTGGCTCCCGCGGCATCCACCTCGTTCGCCAATACGACGGAAACTTCTCTCCCGCCGCCCCCGGCAACATCGACCTCAAACGTCCCTATCGAAGCTTGGCGATCCCCGGCACCTCCATCGTGGCCTCCCCCCTCGGGCCCGTCACCAGCCATCGTCTCGATGGCAATTCCATCTATCACGCCCTGCTCACCAAAGTGGAAAAGCGCTTCTCGAAAGGCTTCACTGTTCTGTCGTCGTATACCTTCTCGAAAACCATCGGTGACACTTGCGGCAATGCCTCCGCCGGCAATACGACGGGTTGCGGCTACCAGAACATCCAGAATTTAAGCGCCGAACGCAGCGTCGACAACCAGGACGTGCCGCACCGCTTCGTCACCTCCACGCTTTACGATCTCCCCATTGGGAAGGGCCGCACCTTTCTGACCGCTTCCCACCCCGTCGTGGAGGCGGTCCTCGGTGGCTGGTCTCTCGGTTCGATCCTCACCATGGCTTCCGCCGTCCCCTTCAGCCCCACCGTGCAAGGCAATCCCTCAAATACCGGCTCCACGGGCGTCGTCCAGCGGCCCAATGTCGTGGGCGCCGCTTACTCCGGCGAACGAACTCTCACCCGCGACTTCAACGTCGATGCCTTCACCCGCCAACCCAACTTTACCTACGGCAATGCCGGCCGCAATGTTCTCCGCGGCCGCGCTCAGTTCAACTGGGACTTCTCCGCCCTCAAGAACTTCCAACTCCTCGAACGGCTGCGCCTCCAATTCCGCTTTGAAGCCTTCGCCATCACGAATACACCCCGCTTCGGACAACCGGGCAACGTCGTCGGTACGGCCAATTACGGCGTAATCACCAGCGCCGGCACGCCGCGCAATCTCCAATTTGCCCTGAAGCTGATCTGGTAGGCCTCTGACCCGGTAGCTCAGCATCCCCGGTTGCGCAGTCACTTTTGCCTCTCGGCCAGTCAAGCGACAGACCGAACCCCAAACGTGTCCCGACCGCTGCCTGCAGTTCGTTAGCGCGGGGCTGGGGGAAAGTTTGAAGACGAAATACAGCGATGGCTACGTTTTTGGCCTGAAGTGGGGAAATACTAATGCTTTCGATGAGCCAAACTAACGGGGAGCAGGTTGCCCTTCCAAAAGGCTTCGGGATGGTCCGAACGATGATGTCTGGCTCGCCCTGACTGCAACGGATGCGACGGTGCGGAGGACGGCGTGAAGCTAATCGGCCAACGGATCCCAAATCGGCGGGAGTTGGAGGACGAAACCGTCGACGGGGCCTTCGCCGGGAACGGAGTCGACGCCCGCGAGAACTTCCGGCTCACGTCCGGGGCGATAGATCTCCACGGTGCGGCTTTCGGGGTCGATCAACCAGCCGAGTTGCGCACCGCTCAGGAGCCACTCCTGCATCTTGTCGCGCAGGGGGCGGATGCGGTCCGACTTGGATCTCAGTTCGATCACGAAGTCCGGGCAGAGGTGCCAATAGGTATCCAAGTGTTTCTGGCTGAGCAGGCGGACTTTTGCCTTGAGGACCCAGGAGGCGTCGGGCGACCGGCGGGCGCCGCTGGGAAGAACGTAGCCGGTGGAAGAGTCATTGGCGATCCCGCGTTTGTCCAGCTTGGCCCAACTACCCAATTGGACGGCGATCTCCGCGTTTTGCGAGCCGGTAAGGCTGTAGTTGGGAGGCGACACGATGAGGTTCCCTTCGGCGGTCATCTCAAAAAAGAGGTCAGGATGTTCAGCACAGAATTCCGCGAATTGCTCGTCGGTCATTGGCGGGACGGTGAGCGTGGCCGGGAGAAAGGCTTCGTCGATCAGAAACGCCATTCCTCGATTCTATCTTGGTTGGCCTGGGGCCCGAACGACGACATTACGGTGGTTACCGTGCGGAGGATTTCATGATTGACTTACGACTCCGGCTTTTGTAAAGCCTCGATATCGATTCGGTCTTTGGGTCGGCCCGAGGCGGCTTTGTTGCGCAACAGCGCTTCACGGCCGATGAACAACATCGGGAGCCCGTCGACAGTGCCCGGTACCCGTGTCGACCAGGCGTCGTCGAAGGGCACGCCAGAAATGGAAGTCATCAGGTCGATCCGGTTGGGCTCCTGGCCCAGTTGGATCATTCGATGGAGCGTGGTGAAGTCCTCAATGTTAAGCGGAAGGCTGTCGAAGCCAAAGGCGCGAAGCGCGGCCAGGATGCGGGCGGCGTTATCGGGGCTGGCGCGGACGAGGAAATCGATATCGGCTGAGTATCGGGAAAAGCCATGCCAGGAAACGGCCAACGCGCCGACGATCAGATATTCAACTTGGTTTGAGTTCAAGCACTCGACAAACTCGCGCAAGTCTTTGCTCAGTGGCATCGGGCGCACCCCTTTGCTGGATCGCCAGAAAGATCTCGACGCGTTCTTCCGGAGTCAGATTGCGGCGCGCCTGTTCGTCGGCCGCATCGGCTTCGGCGAAG
>JBBQQS010000422.1:0-4900 GCA_038215525.1 Bryobacterales bacterium | reverse complement strand
ATGATGCCCGCCCCGCAACGCGGCGGCATCGTCCGCGAGATCGGCCTCGAGTTGCGCGAGCACCTCGACAATCTGGGCGCCCTGGTCAGCCTCGAGATGGGCAAGATCCTGCCCGAAGGCCGCGGCGAAGTGCAGGAGATGATCGACGTCGCCGACTTCGCAGTCGGCCTCTCCCGCCAGCTCTACGGCCTCACCATGCACAGCGAACGGCCCGGCCATCGCATGTATGAGCAGTGGCATCCGCTAGGCCACATCGGCGTCATCAGCGCGTTCAATTTCCCCGTCGCCGTCTGGGCCTGGAACGCGCTCATCGCCGCCGTCTGCGGCGATTGCGTCATCTGGAAGCCGTCTGAGGAGACGCCGCTTACGGCCATCGCCGTCCAGCACATCTGCGACCGCGTGCTCGCCCGCCATGGCTTGAAGGGCATCTTCAACCTGGTAATCGGCAGCGTGGGCGACATCGGTGAGCCAATGCTGGCGGACCGGCGCTTCCCGCTGATCAGCGCCACCGGCAGTTGCCGCATGGGCCGCCGCGTGGGCCAAGTGGTCGGAGAGCGCCTCGGCCGCACGCTGCTCGAATTGGGTGGCAATAACGGCATCATCGTGATGGAAGACGCTGACCTCGGCCTCGCCACCCGCGCCGCCCTCTTCGGCGCCGTCGGCACCGCCGGCCAGCGCTGCACCTCGCTGCGGCGGCTGTTCCTGCACCGCGCAATCGCTCAGCCGTTCCTCGAGCGACTGAAGGCTGCCTACGCGCAGGTGAAGATCGGGAACCCGCTCGAGGCCGGCACCTTGATGGGTCCCCTGATCAACTCGAAGGCCGTCGCCACCATGCAACAGGGTCTCGCCACCATCCGTCAGCAGGGCGGCGAAGTGATCTACGGCGGCCAGGCGCTCCAAGGCAACTACGTCGAGCCCACTATCGTTAGCGCCACCGCGCCGCTGCCGGTCATGCAGGACGAGATCTTCGCCCCCATTCTCTACACGGTCGAGTTCGATCACCTGGAGCAAGCGCTGGCCTGGCACAACGACGTGCCCCAGGGCCTCTCCTCGGCCATGTTCACCAGCGGGCTCATCGCCGCCGAGACCTTCCTCAGCCACCGCGGCTCCGACTGTGGCATCGCCAACATCAACATCGGCACCAGCGGCGCCGAAATCGGCGGAGCTTTCGGAGGCGAAAAGGACACCGGCGGCGGCCGCGAATCAGGCTCAGACTCCTGGAAGGCCTACATGCGCCGACAGACAGTTACCATCAACTGGTCACGCGACCTGCCCTTGGCCCAGGGCATCCAGTTCAGGTGAGGCCGGAAAAAACGCGCGGCAAAGCACTTGAGGAGCGCCTGCCGATCGGCATTGGAGCAGATTCCAGGGGTCGCACGACCCATGGCGCGGCCGACCACTCATTTGAGCACGCGCATGTTGCCGCTGTAGCCGGGCCGGATGAAAGTGCCATCGGGGGCGCGGCGGAGTGAAATCCGAGGACGACGTTCGCGTAACCGCGCCCGCTAAGGCCTTGGAGCGCATTCATCGGACGAATTTCGGTAGGGGGTGGCTAGCAATTAACCAACGGAGCTCGGCATCGCCTCTGCTTCTGGAATCCGGCTGGCTAGTTTGATTGATGTCAAATGAAAGGCCGTTCCCACGGTTATCTCTCTGGCGAAGGTGACCCGCCGCCACGGCAGAGAAAGTTCGCCTACGGCCGCAAGGCGCCGTTGGCGAAGGGAGCGTTCACGATCGTAATGAAGTTGCCAAACCCGGCGGGCGAGGCGTCCGTGGCTAAGCCTACCCAGCGGCTCGGATCGAGATTGAAGAACTCACTGTGGAACGATTCCACCCAGTTACTCAATCCCGCGCTCGACAGTCCCGTGTTGAGCGGCAGTTGGGCGGCAACCGGCGCGATCGCCACCGTGTTGCCCTGAATGTTCAGTTGCTGGAAGCCGGCGAAGGAGAAAGCCGTACGCGGGGCATTCAGTTGCCCGATATTCAGCACCAAACCCATCCCGGTACCGCTGGCCGCCCAGTTGATACTGTTGAGCAAGAAACCCTTGGGCCCATCGAGGTTCGTGGGACCGGGCCGGTTGAGGTAATTCCAATCAGCGTCCGTCCCGGTCACCATCACCCGGTTGCGGGTAGGATCGATCTGAATCGAGGTGCCGATCGCGGCGTTCAAGGCCGTGTAGTCCGGCCGCGTCGACCAGGGCCCCGGGTACGATGCCACCACCAGAACATTCCATCCGCCTGAGGGTGCGGAAGGCATCGCGCCGCCGGTCCAGAACGTGACGCTCCAAGGCCGGTTCGGGGCGAAGTTGGCCGCGTCATTGGCGAGGGTCGTAATCCCGTTCTGATATCCAGCCGGGCCACCGCCGCCCGCCAGCGTGGTGCCGGCGCCACCGGTGTACCAGAGCACATTCACCGCCGCGGCGCCGATGACAAAACTCTGGTCAACGGGGGGAGCACTGCGATAGATCTGATTGCCGGCCTGGCTGGCGGTAATCCGGCAGGTGCCTCCTCCAGCAAGGGTGACCGTGCTGTTACTGACCGTGCAGGCCCCACTTGCGGTGTAGGTCACTGGTAGGCCCGACGTGGCCGTCGCTGTTAGATTGAAGGGGGGGGCACCCACTCTTCGTGCCGGAAGCGCCGCGAAGTTGATCGTTTGCGGCAGTTTCTCAATCGTGATCACGCCGGGCGAGTACACAATCGCATTCACCGGATTCCCGGTGGTGGACGGGCCCTGGCAGTTAACGGGATAAATGCCAGGCAGAGCGGTCGACGAAGCTAATGTCGAGCACAAGAAGGTCGACGGCGCCACCGGGTCGAGCCCGGTGGAGGTCAAGATGATGGCCGGATTTGGCGTTCCGTAGAGCCACGACGCCGTCAAGCCTGCGATAAACAAACGCTTCACGATCCCGAAAGCGGTGTTCGAGGGCGAGCTCTCGACCACCCGGCCGCTCAGATTTACCAGCGAAGTGACGTAGAAGGTGTAGTTGAAATTGAACACCGTGCTTACGCCATTGGCGATATCTTCGGAGGTAAAAGCCACGGGCCCGCCGGGAAGGCTACGCAGTAACGCGAACACGGTGGGATTCCCCGGACTGTTGCGATAGACGTTGTAGCTCACCACGTTGCCGGTTTCGGGTGCCGTCCAGTTCAGCCGGATCCGATCAATCAGGTTGGTGGAGCGCAAACCGCAAGTGGGGCAAGAGGACGTCGTCGCCGGCGGCGGCTCGATGCTCGAAAGTACCGCCGTGTCGTAGTCGATGTCTCCCAGTTCCAAGGCGCCCAGGTCGCTCACGCCGAGATCGCTCACCCCTAGATCGCTGACGCCAAGGTCGCTCACGCCGAGTTCGAGCGCACCCAAGTCGCTTACCCCCAGGTCGCTCACCCCCAGGTCGCTGACGCCGACACTGGTCGAAAGCCCGTTCACGTTCAAACGCGCGCCAATCTGTTGCAGGTTCATGTTGCGCCAGTCGTTCGAATCGGTAAACTGCGTCCCGCCATCGCCGATCGCGCCGCTAAAGTTTACGTCGAAACGAAGTGGGCCTGAGGTTTGCCGCAGGTCATGGTCCCAATCAGCGAAACTGGAAAACTCATTCTCCAGGCGAATCATTCGGGCGCCATCGGTAATCGGAGAGCCGTCGCAACGTAACTGCGACGCGCTGTTCGGCGGGTCAGCCGCCGTCACCGGGCCGTAGAAGCGCAGCCGGTACTGCGGCGTCACCGAAAACGGCTCGAACAAGGCCTGCTCATTCAGATTCGCCATCGTGCCGGCGGAAAAATCGATCACCTTATCGCCGCCCGCCGCCGGCGTCAGCCCGCGCGTCTGGTAGAGGTAGTTCATCACGCTGGGATAATTGGGCATGCAATTGGGCAACCGTTGCGGACCGGCATGGGACAGGCCCAAGTTATGGCCTAACTCATGCATGAAAGTGCCGGCCTGGACCGTCGCGCTTCCTACCTGGTCGTTTTCGGGCAGGTTCGAACTCCACAGGCCCAGCGTCACCATCAGGTCGCCGCCAGGACGGTCGGCCACGCCCGAGATGGCTCGCGGTTCGGCCGCAAGTGGGCGTCCAGTAAGCAGATCGAAGGGTCCGGCGAACGCATGGCCGAAGAGCGCGTAGTGGTAAATATCTTTACGGAAGCGCGAGAAGCGAGAGGGCAGTTGTAAGCCCGCGTTGCCGTCGCGGACGCTGGCGAATCCCCGTTTGAAGCTAAGGGCGGGATAGGGAGTGGTGTAGGTGCAAGCCGAGGCGGGAGTTCTGGCATTCGGGCAAACCAGCGTCGACTCGTCAATCTCCTGGCCGCCTTGCGCCAAGCCAGCCGGAACGACGGCAAAGTCAGGCGCCGTCGCCAATTCCTGATAGTTGCGGCCCACATCCAGGTGGAGACGGATGTTCTGCCGCTTAAACGCGGCCACCACTTGCGTCAGGGCTTCCAGTTTGGGGATGTGCGAATGGTTTCCGAACTTTCCGACATTGCGGCCCTGCATCCAGTCGATCTCCACGAAAATGTCTTTCTGGCCATTCACGGCACCCATCCGGGGAAGATTCACGCACGGCTCCAGGACGAAATCGGCGCAGCCACCGAAAGTAGCGCCACTGAAAAAGTTGCCGGTACTCAAGTGCATGCCATTGGTTTCCCAGGTATCGAGCAAACCATCGGCATCGCTGTCGACAACGATGGTGCTGGCGACAATTGCGCCGTAGGTGAGACAAGTCTGGCTGTTTTCGTTCACGGCACGGACGCGGAAGGACGACGCATTCCTAGCCAGCGCGAGAGGAAAAGTGGGATTATCCCAGGCGAACCCCTGGGTGCCGGTGAAGGCTTGCGAAGAAACCAGCGCCTGGTTCACTTCGAGCCGCGTCCGAAACGCGGACGTGCCATTGCCGACAATGGATGAGAA
>JBBQQS010000421.1:0-4953 GCA_038215525.1 Bryobacterales bacterium | reverse complement strand
CGTTGGCGGCGGGTGCCGGCGAAGTACCGCTCCGAAATAGTCCAAGCACCGGAGTGCCGCCGGAGATACTGCGTAGGCCGGCCGCAGTGGTTACGTAACGATAGCCTTGGGCTTGTAACTCACCGATCAGATTGCGCTTGTCGGTGCGGCCGGCGGCCGTAAAGGGATCGGCGCCGCCCCCGAGAATGACGTCGAACGCGGGACGGCCGCCGAGCATCGGGTTCTCCACGTACTGGCGGGCGATGGCCAAGCGAGCCTGGCGGAAGCCCGCATAAGCGCCCTGGACCGCCGGAGTGGCATCCGTGACGGCCGCGGTGGTGACAATGCCGGTGCGGTAGGCGAAGCGCCGCTTCAGATACTGCCAGAGGTTCTCGACGCGTGGGTTATCGAGGATGAAAGGCTCATTGGCCGCATTGGTGAGGCCAGTGAAGCGCCAGCGGCAGTCGTTGCCATCGGCGAAGACGTTGACAGCGTTCAGGAAGCTTTTGTTGCCGGTGGCCCAGGCGGTTCCGGTGTTGGCCGAGTCCGGCACGATGGAGTCAGTACCGTAAGTCATGGACATACCGGAGACGGGCATCTTGTCCATTTCGAGTAAGTCGTCGAAAAAGCCGTCGCGGAAGGAGTTCTTGCCCTTGTCGTCGACGATGGAGCGGGAAACCAAGCGGGCGGCATCGCGGTAAGCGGTGCCCATGGCGTCGCCAATAAAGAGGACGATGTTACGCCGTTGCAGGTTGGCTGCGGTAAACTCGCGCACGGTGATTGTACGCTTGTCGGTGACCGTGGTGCCGTCCGCGGAGAGGGAGACGTTCAATTCAATGTCGCCGGGGACGTTGAAAGACTGTAAGTCGGCGCGAGTCACCATATCGGGCGTCGTGTCGCAATCGAGCGGGGCGACCGCCGGTGTGCTGAAGTTGGCGGTTAAATCTACAGTGCCAGCCGTCACCCTCAGGTTGGTGACCGCTCGGACATTGCGGACTTCTAACACCAAGTCGACTAGTTGACCCTGCAAGAGGCGCGTACGTTCAGGCAAAAGAATTCGCACGCTGGGGGCAGTTGGTTGCGCCAGCGCGGGGATCATGAGGAGACTAAATAGGGGTATTACTCGTAGGTTCACCCCCTCAAGCTACAGGGCGAGTGTTACGACTTGACGACTATATCGCGAACGGCTGATGAATCTACAGTGCTTTCGGATCCACTGCGGTCTTTTCCCACTTGCCGTTTTTGGCCGAGCGGAGGACGGCTTCGCAGACGCGTTGGGTCTGCAGTGCATTGCGGAAGTCAGGCTGCGTCGGCTTGCCGCTTTCGATGCCCATCACGAAGTCGGCCAGGGCGTTCAGGAAGGTGTGCTCGTAGCCGATGCAGGTGCCCGGCACCCAGTAGTGCTTCATGTAAGGATGCTCGGAGTTGGTGGTGTGGATCTTGCGCCAACCGGTGAGGTGGCTTTCCACCTTCTTGCCGCTCTGCTGTTGTAGATACTCAAAGAACTGTAAGTACTCGGGTTCTTCGAGGTCAAAATAAAGCGAGCCATCGGCGCCGTTCATTTCAAAGGTATTGAAGTTCTTGCGGCCGCGCGCATAGCGCGTGGATTCGAAGGTGCCGATGGAGCCGTTGGCGAACTCGGCGAGGAACATACAGGCATCGTCAATGGTGACCTTTTGCACCTTACCGGTAACGACGTGTTTGCGCTCCTTGACAAAAGTCTCGGTCTTGGCGGTGACGCGAGAGATGGGTCCGTTAAGCCACATGGCCGTATCGATCGAATGGGCGAGTAAGTCGCCGGTAACTCCGGAGCCCGCGACGGACGCATCCAAGCGCCATAAGCCAGGCCCGCCTTGGGGAACGTCGGTGGCGATGGTCCAATCCTGTAAGTAAGTGGCGCGATAGTGGAAGCTACGGCCGATGCGGCCTTCGTCGATGATCTGCTTGGCGAGTGCGATGGCCGGCACCCGGCGGTAGTTAAACCACGCCATATTGGGGACCTTATACTTGGCCACCGCCGCCACCATCTTCTCGGCCTCTTTCGAAGTCATGGCGAGCGGCTTTTCGCAGCAAATCATCTTGCCATTCTTGGCCGCGGCCATGGCAATGTCGAAGTGGGTGTCGTTGGGGGAGCAGATATCGATTAAGTCAATATCTTCGGCCTCAACGACCTTCTTCCAGTCGGTCTCAATGCGTTCGTAGCCCCAGTTTTCGGCGAAGCTCTTAGCCTTTTCGGCGTTGCGCGCGGCGACGGCCTTCAGCACCGGCCGATGGGCCACGGGGAAGAAGTCATTCAAACGCTTGTAGGCATTCGAGTGGGCCCGGCCCATAAAGCCGTAACCGATCATGCCGATGCGTAATTCTTTGGCCATGTTATCCGTACCACTCCACTAACTTGTCGAGATACTTTTTGCAGGTTTCGGTTGCGGCCCAGGCGTCGGGCCAAAAACAAAGGTCAATCGTCCACCAGTCATGCGGCACGTTCGAGGCTTTCAGTAACTCGGGCACAATTACATGGAAATTCAGATGGCCCAGGCCGAAGGGCGGATGGGCGGACGTTTCGTCGGCGCCGGATGCGTCCTTGTGGCAACTGTCGTCCGAATCAATCAAATGGATATGGTTGATGCGCCCGGCCAGGCGGTGAATCAGGTCGGTCTGCGAAGTGTAAACCTCGGGCACACCTTCCTGCCGCGCGCCGACCACGCCTACCATCTGCCCGTGACAGGTGTCGTAGAGCAGGCCGAAGTTCTGGCGATTGACGGCATCGTGTATGCGAACGATGTCCGAAGGTTTGTTGAAGGCGAAGCCGGGCTCAAACTCCCAGGTCATGTTGAGGCCATGGTCATGGGCGATGTCGGCGCAGGTCTGCCAGGTCTTGGTGACGCGGCTCAAGGCGGTGGCATAGTCCACTTCGCGATGGATGGTGGGCGGCTGCACGGTATCGACCCGTACGCCGCCGATGCCCGTGTCGACAGCGAATTCGCAATTCCGTTTGAACTCGGCGATGTACTTGGTCTGGTCGTCGGTGTTGATCAGCTTCTCACCCCACAGGTTGGCGGCGATGCCAGAGAAGCCCAGACCGCGCTCGGCCATCTTGGCCTTCAGCTCCTGGCGCTGCGTCTTCGTGGCCAGCGTGCCGGGCCAGGCATCGTCCGGACCATTGGGATTGCCGGGATTCGGATGCGGCGGAAAGGCGCCCAGCTCGAGGCCATCGAAGCCCAGGGCCTTCAGCTTGTCGCAGACGGTATCAAAGTCAATAGGGTTCGGTCCGTAGGGGCCAATCGTATAGGCCCAGGACCCGATCGAAGTTCGTTTGCTCATTGGGGAATCTCTAACGGTATATCACGAAGGCGAGCCCACTACCGCGAGCTCTTTGCCGGTGGCCGCTTCGACATCGGCGTGGAGCGAATTGCCGTGGGCATCCATGGTGACAATGGCCGCGAAATCGTGTACGTCGAGCTCCCACATAGCCTCCGGAATGCCAAACTCCATCAGGCTCACGCCCTTCACCTTCTTCACCGTGCGCGCATAGAACTGCGCCGCGCCGCCGATGCCATTGAGGTAGACGGCGCCGTAATCCTTCAGCGCGGCCAGGGTCTTGGCGCCCATGCCGCCCTTGCCGATCACCACGCGCACGCCGTAGTTCTTGATCACCGTGGCTTGGTAGGGCTCTTCGCGCGCGCTGGTCGTCGGGCCCGCGGCCTTCACCTGCCACTCCTCGCCTTGCTTCAGCATGACGGGGCCGCAGTGGTAGAGCACCGCGCCGTTCAGGTCAACCGGCGGGGGATTCTTCATCAGATGCGCATGGACGGCGTCGCGCCCGGTATACATCGTGCCGCGGATCAAGACGACGTCGCCCACCTTCAGCGCACGCACCTGCGCTTCGGTGACGGGGGCTTGCAGCACCACTTCCTTGCCCGTCAGCGCGAAGCCTTCGCCCACGGCCATTCGTTTCACCGCTTGCGCCGGATCGCGATAGAGCCATTGGTCAATCGCGCCGGTTTCCTCATTCAGAACCACGCCCAAGCGCCGGAAGGCCCAGCAATCGTAAGCCACGGAGACGAAGAAGCTTGCTGGCAGGCGATTGGCGGCCATCACCTTGCAGCCAATTAGCGAGGCCTTGCCGCCGAAGCCCATGGCACCCACGCCCAGCTTATTAGCCTCCTCCATCACTTCGGCTTCGAGCTGCGCCAGCACCGGATTCGGGTTCGTGTCGTCCAGCGTACGGAAGAGCTGCTCCTTGGCCAGCACATAGCCATGGCCACGGTCGCTGCCGATGCAGACGCCAATCGCCCCGGGCGCGCAGCCTTGGCCTTGCGCTTGCCAGACGGCATGCAGCAGGCACTTCTTCACCCCGGCCATGTCGCGGCCGGCCTTGCCGAGATGCTCAAGGTCAGCGGGCAGGGAATACTGGATGTTCTTGTTCTCGCAACCGCCGCCTTTCAGAATCAGCTTCACCTCAATGCCTTCGTTCTCCCACTGCTCAAAGTGGATGACGGGCGTCTCGGTGCCGAGGTTGTCGCCGGAGTTCTTGCCGGTGATCGAATCCACCGAGTTCGGCCGTAGCTTGCCGAGCTTGGTCGCCGCGGCCACGGCTTCCTGGATGGCGCGCTTCAGCACAATCTGGTTCACCCCCACGGGCGTGTGGACGATGAAGGTGGGCATGCCCGTGTCCTGGCAGATGGGGCCGGCATCGTCGGCGGCCATGTCGATGTTGGTGGCGATGATCGACAGCGCCTGGGCCGATTGCGTCAGCGGCGTTTCGGTTTCGATCGCGATGCCCATGGCGGCGCGCACGTCCGGCGGCAGGTTGGTCGAGGTCTGGGTGATAAGTTCCAGCAAGCTGGCGGCTAAGTGTTGCATGAGGTTATTTCAAAGGGATGCGGACCTGCGCCACTAAACCGGGGCGCACAGCGGGGTTCGGACTCTTGAAGTCGAGAAAAGCTTCGTTGGCCTTAATCTCGCGCACCGTGG
>JBBQQS010000420.1:0-4970 GCA_038215525.1 Bryobacterales bacterium | reverse complement strand
ACCCGGTGGGCTTTGGCTTCGAGAAGTTCGACGCCGTGGGCGCGCGCCGCGAGAAGTTCACCCTCACCACGCCGTCCCAGGCGCGCAAGGATCGCGACAAGCAGCAGACGGCTTGGGAACTCGAGATCGACGCTACCGGCTACGTGGCTGGCGTCAACAACTCGAAGTTCACTTCGCCCGCGCAATTGGGGGCCGTCCTCGGCCAAAGCAGCCAGTGCCAGGAGTGCGTGGCCAAACAGTATTTCCGTTATGTTTCCGGCCGCGCCGAAACCGCCGCCGACCGCCCCGTTATCCGGAAGATCACCGACGACTTCCGGCGTTCCCAATTCAAATTCAAAGAGCTGATGCTCTCGCTCATGCTGGCCCGCGAAAACTCCGGAGGAATCTGATCCCATGTCGTCAATCATCACGAAACGTACCCGCACTTCCCGCCGCGCTTTACTCAAAGGCCTGACGGCCGCCGGCAGCCAGATCATGGTGGGCTTACCGCCTCTGGTGTCGATGTTCAACTCCCAAGGCACGGCCTACGCCGCGGCGAAACCCATCGAGACGCGCTTCGTCCTGTGGTTCAACGGCAACGGCATCCCGGAGCGCTACTGGATTCCGGCCGAAGAGGGCACCGACTATAAGATGACCCCGTGCCTGTCGCCGCTGGCCGCCTACCGGCGCGACTTCCATGTGCTCAGCGGCGTCGACAACGCCGCGTCCAATGGCCAGGGCAACGGCCACACCAATTCGATGAGCGGCCTGATGACCGGCACGCACTTCACGGGCCGCGGACCGGAGGGTCCGTCGATCGACCAGGTGGTGGCCGCCAAGATCGGCAGCGAGTCGCGCTTCCGTTCCCTGCAGATCGGCGTCGCGCAAGAGAGCTTCGGCGAGAGCATGCAGCGCAACATGAGCTGGAGCGGTTACGAGCGCGCCTTGCCGCCCGAGATGATTCCCCACCGCCTCTTCGATCGCCTCTTCGGCGAGCGCGAAGAAGGCTGGGTGAACCGCAAGCGCAGCATCCTGGACGCGATTTCGCAGGACGCCACTTCGCTCAAGAAGAACCTGCCCACCGACGACCAATCCAAGCTCGACGAGCATCTCTCCGGCATCCGTGACCTCGAACGCGCCATCGCCGCCCTGCCCGAAGAGTACCGCCACGTGGCCGCGCCCGAGTTCGACGGCGACATGAAGGATTGGCCGCGCATCGCGAAGCTGCAGAGCGACCTGCTGGTGCAAGCCCTGGCCACGCGCCAGACGCGCGTTGCGTCCTACATGCTCACCAAGTGCCAAAGCATTTCGCGCTTCCCCTGGCTCGGCTATACCGCCGGCCGCCACCACGACTATACGCACGCCGAAGGCAAAGTGGCGGGTGCCGATGGCACCGAAGGTCAGCGGGTATTGCGTGACATCTGTCGGTGGCACGTGGAAGAGTTCGCCTATCTGGTGGCGAAGTTGAAGTCGATTCCCGAAGGCGACGCGACCGTTTTTGACCGCACTTGCCTCATCTACGTGCATGAGCACGCCGAGGCGAGTCCGCACAAGAACAGCGGCTTGGCCATGCTGGTGGCTGGCGGCGTCGGCAAGATTGCCAAGGGCCGCCACACGCGCGTCACCGCTACCGTGGGCGATGTCTACCTGACGGTGGCCGACGAGATTGTGAACGCCGGCATCGGCAAGTTCCCCACCGCCAGCCGCCGCGTTACCGACTTGCTGGCCTAAGCGATGATCAGAATCGCGCTGCTGTTTCTATGTGCCGGTTTGGCCAACGCCGACGATCGCGAATTGGCCGAATGGGTCATCCGTTGGGAAGGCTTGGTGACCCTTGCCGGCGCGCCGCAGCCCATCGGCGACGTCAGCCAACTGCCGCCCGGCGAAGTCACCATCACCGGTATTGACCTTACCGGTTCCGTCATGACGACAGCCGAGTTGACGAAGCTCTCCGGCCTCAAAAACCTGCGCGAGCTCTACCTGCCCGGGCCCATCTGGAATCCCGGTGGCGGCAATGAGAACGGCAACGACGTCTTCAAATCGCTCGCCGCGCTTACGACCCTGGAGCGACTCTTCGTCGGTTGGCACTTCGCCGACAAGATCAACATCCGCGACGTGGGCCTTGAAGCCCTAAAACCCCTCACCGAAATGCGCGACCTCCGCTGCGGCCATTGCCAACTGTCGAAGGTCGACCTCTCCAGCTTCACCAAGCTCCAAAGCCTCGATCTCGACAATACCGGCCTTACCGACGCGGGGCTGGAGCATCTGGCGAATCTGAAGGGACTCCGCCGTCTGCTGCTGCGCGACAGCATGATCACCGACGCCGGGATGCGGCACCTGGCCGGCTTGACGCAACTCGAAGAGCTCGACCTATCGGGCGCGCGCCTGACGGACACGGGCATCGCACATCTGCGGAATCTGAAAGCCATGCGCTCGCTGAGCCTGGGCGGGTCACTGGCCACGGACGCGAGCCTGGAAGTCTTGGCCGGCATGACCCAACTGCGCTCGCTCGACCTCTATCGCACCAAGGTCACCAACGCGGGCGTGTCGCGCCTGCAAGGCTTAAAGGACCTGAACGACATCGACCTGCGTTATAGCCGCGTCACCGCCAACGGCGTCGATGCCCTGCGCACCGCACTGCCGAAGGCGAAGGTGCAGTATGTCGGCGCCGCGGCGGTCAAGCCCAAAAACGCGGGCGCTGCCAAGCCCGCCGCCGATACCGAAACGGCCATCGCCGATTGGGTAAAGGCCATTGGCGGCAAGGCTCAAATGCAGGATGGGCACCTGCGTCGTATCGACCTTTCGGCCACGCCCGTCAGCGATAGCCAGATGGAGTTTCTGGGGAAGCTCACCGACCTCGAATCGCTCGACCTCCAAGCCACCCAAGTCGGCGACCTCGGCATCGCCGCCCTCAGCGGCCTCGCAAAGCTCCGCACGCTCGACTTAAGCAACACTACCCTCTCCGATGCCGGCTTGGCTGACCTTGCCAAGCTCACGGGCCTTGAGACCCTACGCCTCGCGGGCACCCTGGTAGAAGGCCCGGGGCTCGCGCGCCTCGAAGCTTTGCCGAAGCTCGTCGACCTGGACCTCGGCAACACCCGCCTCGACGACCGCGCCATCGCCCCCGTCGGTAAGCTGACGCGCCTCAAGTCACTACGCTTGAGCTATACCGAAATCGGCGACCCCGCCACTGAGCACCTCGCCGGGCTCACCCAACTCGAGAACCTCCAACTCGCCGGCACCGACGTCGGCGACGATTCGCTCGTGCGCATTGCCAAGCTCGCCAACCTGCGCGAGTTGAACCTGAACCAGGCTCGGTTTACTGACCCGGGTCTCGCCGTGCTGAAGTCCTTAACCAAGCTCGAACGCATTGAGATGTTCCGCACCCGGGCCGGGAACGAAGGCGCGGCCATTCTGGCAGCCTTGCCCAACCTGCGCGTCCTCAAGATGGACTATTCGACGCTCGACGACAAAGGCGTCCTGCTGCTCAAAGGCGCGTCGGCCTTGCAGGAATTGAGCATCGACAACACCAACGTCACCGACCAAAGCGTCCCGGCCTTGAAGTCGATGGCTTCCCTCCGTTCGCTGAACCTCTACCACACGCTGGTATCAGAGAAGGGCTACGGCGAGATCAAAGCCGTCCTCCCCACCTGCGCCATCGTCTTCGACCGCGATTCCGCCCTACCCAACCGGAGGACCCGCTAAATGCCATGCGCCAGCCCACTTTCTCACCCACTTACACATTCACTTACTCACCCACTCGTTCAACCACTTACTCACCCGCATTCTAGCCCGCAGCGTAAGCTGTGGGGTGCTACGCCCTGGAGCCCCGCCCTGCTAACCCTGCTAACCCTCCTCGCCCTCCCCGCCCTAGCCGCCGACGCCACCCGCGACACCTGGATCGAAAACGCCGGCGGCACGGTCACTCGCAACGCCACCGGCCAAATCACCGCCGTCAACCTCCGCGCCAGTTGGGCTACGGACACTGACCTCCGCCACCTCGCCACCCTCCCCGCGCTCACCGGGCTAGACCGCTCCCACACCCGCATCACCGACCACGGCAACCAGGAGCTCCGCACCCTGCCCGGCATCACGGACCTCAACCTCCGCTGGGCCGAATACGTCACCGACGAAGGCATCGCCGCGCTCAAGAGCTGGAAGAAGTTGAAGCGCCTCGTCCTGCACGGCACCAAAGCCAGCGACACGGCCCTCGAACACATCGCCGGCATCACCACCCTTGAAACGCTCGACCTCGGCTCCGTCATGCTCACCGACGTCGGCCTTGAAAGGCTCACCGCGCTCCCCAACCTCAAAGCCTTAACCATCGGTGGCAACGAACTCGGCGACGCCGGCTTGCAAGCCCTACGCCAAATGCCCGGCCTCACCTACCTCGACTTAAGCGGCCGCCAAGGCACTGACTCCAACGTCTGGGCCATCAGCATGTCCGACATCGGCCTCGAAGCGGTACTCACCCTCACCCAACTCCGCGAACTCCGCTTCGGCTGCACCTCCATCGGCGTAGGCATCGAAGGAGCCAAATTCGCCACCGTCAGCATGATGGGCATCACCCCCCGTTGGCTCACGCAATTGAAGTCCCTCCCCAAGCTCCAACGCTTAAAGCTCCAAGGCTGCGACCGCATCGACGACACCGCCGTGCCGATCCTCTCGTCATTTGCGGCGCTGGAGGAGGTAGACCTCAAGGGCACCGCTGTCACCGACAAGGGGCTCGCTGCTCTCCGCGCGGCTCGGCCAAAGTTACGCATCTTCTCGGGTCCCTGGGACGCGAAGGCTGCTAATTTTAGGAATAACTAGGAGTAGAAAATTGCCGGTTCTGGAGTCGAAGGCTGCTCGTGCCGGGCACGAACCTTCTTCGTCGTCGGCTGACAAAATGATGAGAGGCTCGGAGCGAGATTGAATTAGCTCCACTTGAATTGGCAATTGCCGGTGTATTGTTGTACGTTACTTTCGGGGTGTACTCGACCCTGGCATCC
>JBBQQS010000419.1:0-4985 GCA_038215525.1 Bryobacterales bacterium | reverse complement strand
CCTGAGCGCCGGGGACCGGAATGCGCGACGGGTCGAGGGCGACGCCAGAGACAACGGCGGCGGAGAGACTGGCACTGGCCGTGATCGCGGCCGGGGAATCAATTTTCGACCTAAGATCCTTGAATTCATTGCTTTGGCTGGTAAACCGGGGATGCGCGTGGACGCCCCGAAAGGAGCTTATCACTGAATTACCGCCGCGCGCTCGGCGCGGGTGTCTCCCGAACGCGCACGGAGCGCGGCGTCTCTGGATTGGCGAAGGTTAAGGCCAGAATGCCGCCCGCATCGGTGGTGGCCTCTGCTAACTCTTCGTCGTCCACTTCCACGTCGAAGCGCACATTGGGCTTCATGCCGACCAGGAAGTAGTACTGCTTGTGCGCCACGGCTCGTTCGCCGGGCTCGGCGTCGTCCTTCACGGGATCCACCGTAAACTTCATCGGGCTTTGTCCTGAAAACAACGACACGCCGCCCACCTGCACCGGGGCCGTATTGCCTTTCATCACCAGGCGCTTGCGCGCGCCTTCCTCGAAGAACTGGATCTGGCCGTCGTAGTAACAGAAGTACGAGGCGTCCTCCTCCCAGGTGGATCGCACGAAGAGCCGTCCGGCGCGCTTGTCGTGATAGAGGTTGGGCAGATGATGGAAGGAGAGGCCGGGCTGGTAAGGGTTGGCCCAGAGGAACTCGTAGACAATGCCGAAGGTGCCGCGCATCAGGAAGCGATCCTGCAGCACCCAGCCCTGGATGAACTGGTTTTCGAGCAGATTGCCGTCGTAGGCCACCATGGCGAGTTCGGCGGCGCGGGAGAGCGCGGCCTGCTTCAGGTCCGGCTCGCCGTCGTTGGTAAAAAACGGAATGCGGAATTCGTTTTCGGGGGAAGGGAAGGGGGCGGGGTAGTAGCTGAGGATCTGGAAGAGGGGCAGTTCCTTAAAGTAGGCGCCGGCGTCGTCACGGAGGTCGATGTTGAGGTTGTCGCGCAAGGTGTGCAGCAGTTCGAAGAGCGGGTAGACGTCCTGGCGGTTGATGGATCCGCCTCGGCGCAGGTTGGGGGCGACGGTGCCGCGCCACCATTTTTCGACCAGTTCCTGCAAAGCGCGGGAGGAGGGTTGAGGTGCCTGGTCGGCCAGGGCGATGGCGGCAAAGGCGCGGTCCCGGGCGCTGGCGGCGGAGGTGATTGGCACCGTGAGGGCCTTTTGGAGGCGCGCGGTGAGGGCAGGAGTGAGGCCGCACCAGTCAGCGACCACCGCCGCCTGGCGGACGTCTCCGGGGGCCGTCTGGGCGCGTTGGCAGGGTTCGGGCGTCTGGGTCACCTGGGAATAAAGTGCCAGGGCGAACCCGGGCTCCGGCATCGTGGCCTTGCCGCCCATTAATGTTTCAAATTGTTGCCAGCGGATCGATTGGCGTTCCTTTTCGCGCCGCAGCAGGCGCAGCCGCTTGGCGTTCAGAAAAATTCGCGGCGACTCGGTATAGACCTTATAGTCCTCTTCCGCTCCAGTACTCAAAAGCGGTAACGCGATCAACAAAATCAGCCCATTGGCGCAAATCCGGTGCCCCATCGTTCTCCAGTGTGTCACATGGACACAGCTTTGTAGACTGATGCCGCAGTGCCAGGGGTTACGAGAGTTCCAAAGGCGATTGTTTTCTTTGGGTTGACCTAGTGACAAAAGTGGCATTCGTTTTGCTATGATGATGAACGAATTGATGAAGTCACTCTAAAACCTGCCCTCTGTTGCAGCAGGCAATCTAGTGATCAGAGCGGACTCCATGACAGCGTGCTTGCGGGAGTTGGGTGAATGAAATTTCTCTTAACCGTTCGAAATCACTTTTTGCAAGTTGCAACAGAGGGGATTTTTTTGCCCCTTTGAGGCGAGTGGCCTTAGATTCAAAGCTTTGCGGTAGTACTCGTAGGAGAGAAGTACTTGCCCAGACCTTCGGCTGAAGCAGAATCGGCCGTCAGCAGCTCTCCGGGTTTCGGTTCAAGTTAGATCGTTAAGCCGGCAGTGAGGACTCATTGGACGCGGGCCTCATTGAATGGACGCTGCGACGAAAGTCGTAGTGCTTGACGCGCTTTTCGCCGGAATCCTAACGCCCATCCTGGGCGGACCGCATCGGAGTGGGTAAAAACTCTACACTAGGCCCGCTCCGATGCGTTTTTCTTTCCAAGCGGAAAGCTAATTCTCAGATAATACAACAATTTACATCCTGAAGGCTAGGGAAATCTGACCCAGTACTGTGTCACCTTGACACACCACCCCATTTTCGGGCCGTGCGTTAAGATAACAGCTATGCGCCCGGGTATTTCGTGAACACCACCAGTGACTCGCTCATCCTGCGCAGCTACCCCTTTGGCGAAGCCGACCTGATCGTCTCCTACTTCACGCGCGACCTCGGCAAACTACGCGGCGTTGCCAAGCGCGTCCGCAAGCCCAAATCCCCCTTCGGCGCCGGCCTCGAACGGATGTCCCTCTCCCGCATCACCTACACCAAGCGCGAAAACCGTGATCTAACGACCATCATCGGCGCCGAAGTGGTCTCCTCCCCCTTTGACCTCGCCTCCAGTTACGACCTCGCCCTGGCCCTCGACTATATGGCCGAAGTCGGCGAGTATTTGCTGCAGCCTGAGGAACTGAACGAACGCTACTTTCGCCTCATGCTCGCCATGCTCGACTATCTGCGCGCCACCGGCGAACCTGGCCTCTGGCCCGCCTTGATTTATTACTCGCTATGGGCCGTCCGACTCTCGGGCTTCCTGCCCGAACTGCGGCTGCTGCCCGAGTCCGCGGCCATCGCGGAAGAGATGCTCACGGTACCGATCGCCAAGCTGACGCCGCGGGAATGGAACAAGCACACGGCCAGGGACCTTCGCCGCCTGCTGGTCCGCGAGATTGAGCAGCAGATCGAGCGCAAGCTCTTTACCGGGCCGATGCTCGAGTCGCTCCCGTAACGGCCGCCCCCACCGCCGCCCCGATGGCCAGCCCAATCACGCCCGAGATCGCGGCCTGGATGAACCACGCGACCAATCCCCCTACCAGCCCGGCGCCTACGCTAGCGGCATGATGAATGGCCTCCTCCGGCGCCTTCACGCCCAATTCATGCAGACCGTGGACGATGATGCCCCCGCCCACCCACAACATCGCCACCATCCCCACCAGGCTGAGACCCTTTAAGAAAACGGGCATTCCCGAAACCAGCCCGCGCCCCACCGCGCGCACGACTCCATGGCCGGCTTGCGCCATCGCGACGCCCGCGTCGTCGGCCTTCACGATCAGCGCGACTACGCCATACACGGCCACCGTCATACCGATGCCCACTACGCTCAGGATCACCGCCTGCAGCCAAAGCGGCGAGCTCGAGACCGTGGCGAGGGCGATCGCCATAATTTCGGCGGACAGGATCAAGTCCGTGCGGACGGCGCTCGCCACCCGCTCGTCCTCCAGATCTTCTCCGACACGCGTCGGTTCGTCATGGGTCTGTTCGTGGGGCCGGATGAGGTCCACCACTTTGTGATAGCCCTCGTAGCAGAGATAGGCGCCGCCCAGCATCAGCAGCGGCGTAATCAGCCAAGGTGCCAGGAAACTGAGCGCCAGGGCGCCGGGCAACAGAAAGAGCAGCTTGTTCTTGAGCGAACCGGTGGCGATTTTCCCAATGATCGGCAGTTCGCGTTCCGCGGCCAACCCGACGACATAACGGGGCGTAACGGCGGCATCGTCGATCACAATTCCGGCCGCTTTGCTACCAGCTTTGGCCGCCTGCGCGGCGGCATCATCCAGCGACGCCGCCGCCATCTTCGCGAGGGCCGCGACATCGTCCAGCAGTGCAATCAAGCCAGTGCTCATGAGTCTCTGCTAGGATCGCACTCTTGGTCACATGTCGTCAGCGCCTGGACCGGCCCGCTCCGGTCGGAAACCGGCTTCATACTAATCTGCTGCCGACATTGCCGTTGTGGGTACCATATGTCTCGAGACGCGCTAGGCTTCTTTCACTCCTATGGTTTGGGCGTTATACGCCAAGTGGATAACCTCCGGATTGCCCGCCATTCCCATCTGTCCCGAGAAGCAGATAGGATACCTGTATGAAAAGGTCGACCTGTGCAACCGCCACAATTATTCAACTGACTTTGGTCTCCGCCTTGCTTGCGCAGACGACTCCCACGCCCTCCGTCGCAACGATCGACGCGAAGCGTGTGACCGCGCATGTCAAAGTCCTGGCTGCTGACGACTTCGAAGGCCGGGCTCCGGGCACCGCTGGTGAAAAGAAGACCGTCGATTACATCATTGACCACTTCGCTGCAGCAGGTGTGAAACCAGGGGGCGATCGGCATCCCCGGGTTTCCCGACAAAGCATTGAATTTAATAAGCTTAGGTCCAAAATTGATTTCCCGTCCGCGATTACCCCGTCCTCGCTCCTATCACGAGATATAACTCATTTTTAATCAATGAGTTAGAGAAATCGGCTAGGACCGATCTGCTAACCTGGAATAGAGTTGTTGAAAATGAAAGCACGATTAGAGCCGTACCGTCCGAGCGAAATACGAAATCTCAATAGAAAAAACAACTCCCGGGTTCGTTTCGTCATCTTTCCGTCCCAAGAGATTTCGTGTACCTCCGGCACCCCAAGTTCGATAAACTGAGGATCACCATGACTGACAGAAAGCGCCCTTACGGCTTCAATACCCGCGCCCTTCATCACGGCTACACCATCGACCCCACCACGAAGGCCCGCGCCGTCCCCATTTACCAAACCACGTCCTTCTTCTTCGACGACAGCGACGATGCCGCCCAGTTGTTTGCCCTCCAGAAGTTCGGCAACATCTAACCCCTTTCGGGGCGTCCACGCGCATCCCCGGTTTTCCAGCCAAAGCAATGAATTCAAGGATCTTAGGTCGAAAATTGATTCCCCGGCCGCGATCACGGCCAGTGCCAGTCTCTCCGCCGCCGTTGTCTCTGGCGTCGCCCTCGACCCGTCGCGCATTCCGGTCCCCGGCGCTCAGG
>JBBQQS010000418.1:0-4988 GCA_038215525.1 Bryobacterales bacterium | reverse complement strand
CCACGAGCACTCGAATCGGATGACTCATTCTAAAGATTCTTGTGGTCCGGCTGATCGCCAATCCCGTTTCTTGCGAACCGGGTTAGCCAAAAGCTACCGACAAGTGTACTACGAGTGCGCATTCGCGCGACGATGGGGGTGTACCGCGTATGAGTTTGCACGATACCATTGCCGCCATTTCCACTCCCGCCGGCCGCGGCGGCCTGGGTGTTTTGCGCTTGAGCGGCCGCCAGGCGCGGCCCATCGCCGCGCAAGTGCTCGCCTTCGCTGCAGAACCATCGTGGCAGCCTTGGCGCGCTTTTCTCGCCTCCCTGGCGGACTTTGAAGGAAACGTGGTGGATCAAGTGGTAGTGACTTACTACGCCGCGCCGCGCTCCTACACCGCCGAAGACGTGGTGGAGATTTCCTGCCACGGCGCGCCCGTCGTGCTGCGCGCCGGGCTCGACCGGCTTCTCGCCGCGGGCGCCCGGCTCGCCAATCCCGGCGAGTTCACCCTGCGCGCCTTTCTGAACGGTCGGCTCGACCTGCCGCGCGCCGAAGCCGTCCACGACCTCATCCAGGCCACCACGCTCTATCAGGCCCGCGTCGCCGCGCAGCAAATCGAGGGCGCCGTGTCGCGCCGCCTTGCCCCTTTGAAGGAGCAGTTACTTGGCCTGATCACCTTGCTCGAAGCCGGCATCGACTTTGCCGAGGACGATATCGACGTCGCGCCCACCGCCCAGATCCTCTCGCGCCTGGAGCCGTTGCTGACGCAAAGCCGCGCCTTGGCGCGCAGTTACTCCTATGGCAAGCTCGTCCACGAGGGCCTCTCACTTGCCATCGTCGGCCGGCCCAACGCGGGCAAGAGTAGCCTCTTCAACCGGCTCGTCGAGCAGGACCGCGCCATTGTCACCGACATCCCCGGCACCACCCGCGACTTAGTCTCGGAAACCGCGTCGCTCTTCGGTTTGCCCGTTAAGTTCATCGACACGGCTGGCATCCGCGAAGGTGGAGACCGGGTGGAGAGCCTGGGCATTGAGCGGAGTTACTCCGCCATGGCCGATGCCGATTGCACTTTGTTAGTGATTGACTTATCGCAGCCGGCGAATCCGGCCGACGCCGAACTGCTGGCCCGACTGAGCGGGCCCCACTTAGTCGTCGGCAATAAGTGCGATCTGCCGCGTTTCAATGCTGCCGACAGTGTGCCGGTCTCAGCATTGACCGGCGAAGGGGTCGACATGCTGCGTGAGCGTATCCATGCTTTAGTGACGCCCGAAGGCGTGCAAGGTGCGGGCTTTCTCACCAGCTTGCGCCACGCGCGGTTGTTGGACGAAGTGGTGATTGCGTTGGAGCGTGCCTACATAGCGACCGAAGAGCAGGTGCCGCACGAAATGCTGCTGCTGGACCTTTACTCCGCGCTCACACCCCTCGACGCGATCACCGGCGCGACCACAGCCGACGACATCCTCAATCGCATCTTTGCCACGTTCTGCATTGGGAAGTGAATTGGGAAGTGAATTGGGAAGTGAAGTCGTTATAACCTAATCAACGATGAAACCGCTAATCTTTCTGCTCGCGCTCAGCGCCGCCGCCCAGACTGCCGACCGCAACCCCTACGCCTCCGCCGAAGACATCGCTCAAGGCCAACAACTTTATCTTCGCAACTGCCGCGCCTGTCATGGCGCCCAAGGCGATCAGGCGGGCAATGCGACCAAACTGGCGAGCAGTTTCCGCCGTCACGGTACCTCCGATGGCGACATGTTCAAGACCATTTCGAATGGCGTACCTGGCACCTCCATGCCCGGTTCTCTCTTGGACGAGGCCTCCATCTGGCGCATCCTCGCCTTCGTCCGCACCTTGGAGAAAAAGGCCGATGGCCACGCCGAAAACACCGCACCTCCCAAGAACACAGCGCCGGCCACGCCGCTCACCGGTAAGCAACTCGAACAGCCCACGCCCGGCGATTGGCTGATGTATTCCGGCAACTATCAAAGCCATCGCTTCAGCGAGCTCAACCAGATTACTCCTGCCAATGCCGGACGGTTGCAGATGAAATGGGCCTTCCAGCGTCCGGTTACCGAGAAAGTGGAGGCGACGCCCCTCGTCGTTGACGGAGTGATGTATGTTACTTTTCCGCCCAACGACGTCTATGCTTTGAATGCCGAAACCGGCGATGTCTATTGGGAGTATCGCCGGAACTTACCCACCAAGATCCCCGCCTGTTGCGGCCAGGTAAATCGCGGCTTAGCCGTTTCCGGTAACTTACTATTTCTCGCCACCCTCGACGCTCATCTCGTCGCGCTCGACCGCCGTAGTGGCCGCGTCGTTTGGGATACCGAAATGGCGGACTACAAGTTGGGTTACACCGCCACCCACGCCCCTCTGGTGGTGAAAGACAAAGTGCTGGCCGGTGCGGCAGGCGGCGAGTATGGAATTCGCGGCTTCGTCGACGCCTATCGCATCAGTGACGGTTCGCGCGCCTGGCGCAATTATACGGTGCCCATGCCCGGCGAGTTCGGGAATGAGACTTGGGCGGAAGAGTCCTGGAAAAGCGGCGGCGCGGGAATTTGGATGACCGGCTCGTATGACCCTGAATTGAATCTCACTTACTGGGGCACCTCCAATCCCGCGCCCGACTGGAATGGCGAAATGAGAAAAGGTGACAACCTATTCTCTTGCTCCGTAATCGCGCTCGATGCCGACACTGGCCAGCGCCGCTGGTACTACCAGTTCACTCCCCACGACACTCACGATTGGGACGCCGTGCAGGTGATGGTGCTCATCAATCGCGACTACGGTGGCCGCAATCGCAAGTTACTCGTCACCGCGAATCGCAATGGCTTCTACTACGTGCTGGACCGTGCGACCGGCGAGTTCCTCCATGCTCAACCCTTCGTGAAACAAACTTGGGCCAAAGAAATCGGCCGCGATGGCCGGCCCGTCATAAATCCGAACAGCGATCCCACGCCAGAAGGCAATCGCGTCTGGCCTTCCAGCACCGGCGGCACCAACTGGTGGTCGCCTTCATTTAGTCCGAAGGCGGGCCTGATGTTCGTGCCCTCGCTCGAGCGTTCCAGTGTGTACTATTCGGAGAAAGATGTCTTCCGTCCAGGAACTACCTTCTTTGGCGGCCATCGAACCCAGGACGATGCCACGGCCTTCGCCGCCATCCGCGCGCTCGACGCACTGACGGGCGAAAAACGTTGGGAATACCGCGTCGATCCCGGAGTTCGCGCCGGCGTCCTGGCCACCGGTGGTGGCATATTAGTCGGTTCCAGCGGCAAGGGACGGTTAATTCTGCTCGATTCCGCCAATGGCAAGCCACTATTCGCCCTAAACCTAGGCGGCCAGATTGTTGCGGCGCCGATTTCGTTCTTAAGCAAAGGTCAGCAACGCATTGCCATCGCTGCTGGCTCCGGCTTTTACGTCTTCGGCCTGCCGGAGTAGTGCTGTCACCGTGCGATTCATTGCTTCGTACGTCACCGTTCACTTTGAGCCCGTTGCGTGAGCGACGGGTTACTCTGGCCAAAGGAATAAAGCCTGGGTGAAGTGTAACCCGCTGCTTACGCAACGGGCTCAAAAGACCATTGGCAGGCTGGACCGCAGCCGTAGTTATTTCACTGGCCGCTTGTGCTGCTCCCGCAGAACGTTCGGATCGTCCATCTTCTCACTCGGCGCCGGATCGAGCGGATCTTTAGCCTTGGCCGGGTCGAATAACTCGGCATTTACCGGTAGTAACTTGTAAGGCGTGTAATCGGGCTGCATCGTGTAGACGTCAGCCAGGTCCGTAGCCCAGGCGTCGAATAAGTTCAGGGGGCCCAGTCGTAGCGTACGGAAGATGGTTTTGAGCAAGCCCGGGAAGCTCGCATTGTGGCGGGAAAGATAGCCGCGCTTCACATGCGGCCCCAGCGCCATAAAGATACTGCGGTGCGAATCCACGTGGTCTACGCCGCCTTGGGAGTCGTCTTCGGTCACAAAGATCGTCATATTGCGCCACCATGGCGTACCCGAAAGAAACTCCACAATGCGGCCCAGGGCGTAGTCATTGTCCGCCACAAACGAGGCCCCGAAGGGATAGCCGTCGATCGGCCGCGGTTTCGCGATATGATCATTCGGCAAGTGGATATAGAGAAACCGCGGTAGATCCTGTCCGGCATCGATGTAATTCTTTTTGACGTCGGCGATAAACTGGGTAGCGCGGAATTGATCCGGGATATTGGTGTTGTAATTCGGGTAAGTCCAGGCCGTGTTCTGGTAAAGCGGCGTGGGCATGGGGACATTGGTGAGGTAGCGAGCGCCCGTAGGCTTCAGACCTACGCCTTCGTCGGCGCCAGCCAACTCAAAGCCTTCGCCGTAATTGCGAAAGGGAATGCCGTTGCGTTCAAGATGATGCCAAATGGCTCCGGCCTCCAATTGCTCTTCCGGATGGACAGATGAGTTACTGCCGGCGAATGACAAACGGCCAGGTGCGGTGGTTGGAAAGCGGAAGTCCTTTTGTCCGCCGTAAGCCGCCATCAGTGTGCTTTCGGTCCAGGCGTTGGGATAACTGCCGACGAGCCAATGATGGCCATCGACACTCACTTCTGAGTCAGCATAAAAGTTATCGGAAAATGCCCAGCGCGTGGCCATTTCACGATGATTGGGCGCGACGTTGACATGCGGCAGGCTGAAGCGCTGGCGCAAACTTCCCCGGTCGATTTCCACGCGGCCGCGTTTCCCAAAGCGCGCCAACTCCGGCGCCCCGCGCACCATCGCGCCGCCCTGGCTCTCAATATCACCCATCATTTCGTCGAAGGTACGGTTCTCCTTCACGATCAACACCACGTAACGCACTTCGGGCGGAATGGGCGCCGACGCGGCCTTGGTAGGAATGGCCCCGTTATAATCCCACACGCGATTGGTGAGCGCTACTAAGTCCGCGGCTTTGGGTAAGTTGAAAATCTGGATCGCCCCGCGCCGCATTTCACCTTGAAAACTGCGCGCTAATGGTCCGGTCTTGTCGGCATTCG
>JBBQQS010000417.1:0-4990 GCA_038215525.1 Bryobacterales bacterium | reverse complement strand
GTTGCGCTTATTGATCGGCTTCTGGTTCAAAGAGGGCTTGAAGAAGCCGGTCGCGTTGAGTTTTTCGTTCTGCAGGAATTCCCAAACCGAGCCATGCAGCGCGTTACTACCGGACTTGGTGGCCACGTTCATCACCGCGCCGCCGCTGCGGCCGAACTCGGCCGAGTAAGCGTTGACGATCAAACGGAACTCCGCCACGGAGTCGGGAGAGGGCTGGATCGCTTGGTTGGAAAAGCCCTGATTGGTGGTGCCGTAAAAGTTATTGTCAATTCCGTCAAGCAGGAAGTTGTTCCAGACGCTGCGCAGCCCATTGACGTTGTAGGAACCTTCGCGGCGGAATGCGATTCCGCCCTGATTACCGGAGGCCGACTGGCGGACACCCGGAGAAAGCAGCGCCAAGTTGGCGTAGCTGCGGCCCTGCAAGGGCAATTCCACGATTTGTTTGCTGCCGAGCACCTGCCCCTTGGAGGAGCTATCGGATTCCAAAAGCGGCGTGGTGGCTTCGACGGTGACGATTTCCGTCACTTGGCCCACCTTTAGACTGAAATCGACGCGCTGGCGGGCGTTGACGGTGACGTTCACGTTTTCCGATACACCGGTGCTAAAGCCGGGCTTTTCGGCGCTGACCTTGTAGGTGCCGATGCGAACGGTGGGAAGTACATATTCACCGGACTCAGCGGTTACCGTGTTCAGTGAGATGCCCGTGCTGCTATTCAGCACGGTGATTTTGACGCCCGCGATCGGGCCGCCTCGCTCGTCACGCACGGCGCCAACGACGGCGGCCGAATCGAACTGGGCGAAGGCCCGGCCGATCAGTAACAGGGAAAGGAAAACAGGGGTAATTAGACGCATAGAACGCATAGACAAGACTCCTCGGGAAACTGGCTTCAGTGTAGCGAGCGGGCATGAGAAATCAATGAACGTCAGATTTCATTTATATTTCTACATGAAGCGGGTAACATTTTGGTTGGGCCGATTTTACAGCCGGTCTTCTTCGGCCGGACCGGTGCAAATCCACCACCCTCCCGCGCAAGGGCAGCAACCGCAAGTGTCTGGGAATGAACAAGTTTGCGATTGGCCAGCAGCGTGCCATAGGGAGGGCAGGCTCGTGAGGAACGCGGGCAGAAAAAGGAAACTACCATGCAGAGAAATACAGTTCTGGTAGCCGCCCTCGCCGCCGCTAAGGGGCGAGGCCGGCTTCCGCGCAGTGGCGAACGACCACCGGAGATACGCAGGGCTCGACTGGAGCGGCGACGAACCGACAGCATCCCGCCGATGACCGTGGCGACGCCGGTATGGCCCGGGTGAGCATCGCCGATGGCGACGTGCAAGTGCTGCACGGCGACACGGGCGACCGGATGCAGGCCCGGGGCGGCATGCCGCTGATCGGTAAGGGCTGAGGTGCAATTGGGCCTAGGCAACCTCGTCCGCCTAGGCGAAGAGGCGCGGGTGCGGATTGTCGATGTAGGTGGCTTCGGCGGCGGCTTTCGCGGCGGGCGCGGCCGGCGTTAACTGACAAGATCGCCTAGCCCATCGCGTTAGCGATGGGTCACATCTGCCAAAGAAACTGGCCTAAGTGACCCACCGCTCCCGCGGTAGGCTAGTTTTTTTAGGGGGCGACAGACTTTAGTTAAGGTACTTCTTAAGGTCAGGATTCAGCCGCGCCTGCACTTCGGCTTCGTTTAGGTTCTGCTGGGTGACTAATAACGGCACGATGTTCTGGATCTTCTCCACCTTCTCACCGCGCAGTACCTGGAGCGCCGTCATGATCGATCGGTAGCCCATCTGAAAAGGATGCTGCGCTACCAGCGAGTCAATCACGCCGGTTCGCAGATCTTCGAGTAACTGCGCGCTCGAATCGAAGCCCACCAGCTTGCACTTGGTGCCGCGGGCCTTGACGGCTTGGCTGGCCCCGGCCGTGCTGCTTTCGTTCGAAGCGAAGATACCGGTAAGGTCAGCGTGCGCGGTGAGCATGTTCTCGGCGACTTTCAGCGATTGGGCATAGTCGGCATTGCCGTAGCGCTTATCGGCGATGGCAATGCCCGGGAACTTCTTGGCCAGCGTCTCTTCAAAGCCGGATTCGCGCGCCATGGTGGAAGCAACGCCTGGCTGCACGGCGACGATCACCACCTTGCCTTTGCCGTTCAGGACGGCACCCATGCGATCGGCAGCGAGTGAACCGGCGACGTAGTTATCGGTGGCGATTTGGCTTGAGAACCGGTCATTATCCAAGCCGGAATCGAAGATGATGACGGGGATATTGGCGTCCACCGCGCGATTCACCACGCCCACCATCGACTTCTTGTCGATCGGCGCCAGGCAAATGGCGTCCACTTTGCGATTGATCATCGCGTCGACGATTTGGATCTGGCCGTTGAAGTCGGTTTCGGTGGCGGGGCCATTCCAACTTATCTCGACGCCTGCCTCCCGGCTCGCCGCGACGGCGCCCGCCTGCACCGATTGCCAAAAGACATGGGTACGGCCTTTAGGCACCATGCCGATGGTCTTTTTCTGGGTGCGGTTGCAAGACGAGGCAACCGCGGCGGCGGCGGCGATCCAAAGGCGGCGATTCATGGGCTCTTTTCTTTTATTGCGGGAATTGCTTCGGCGGCTGATGCTGGGCGAGCCAGCCTTCGCCGTTTAAGGATTTCATAAAGGCTACCAGATCGGTCTGCTCCGCAGGCGTCAGATTCAGCGGCTTCAAGCGTTCGTCGAGGTTCTTATTTTTGATGCCGCCCTTGTTGTAGAAGTCCACGACGGCTTCCAGCGTAGCCAAGCTGCCATCGTGCATGTAGGGCGCGGTGCGGGCGATGTCGCGGAGGGTGGGGGTCTTGAAGGCGCCCCAGTCGGCGTCGTTCTTCGTGACTTCATAACGGCCGGCGTCAGGGGTCGGCTTGTCGGTGCCCACGCCCAGGTTGTTGAAGGAGTTCAACGTGAAATTGACGCCTTCGTGGCAGGCGTCGCACTTGGCTTTGTTGAAGTAGATGTCCATGCCGCGGATTTGGGCGGCGGAGAGAGCGGACTTATTTCCGGCCTTGAAGCGGTCGTAGGCGGAGTTACCCGATAGCACGGTGCGCTCGTAGGTGGCGATGGCTTTCGTCGTGCGGTCAATATCGATTTCGGGCGAGCCGAAGGCTTTGGCAAAGAGCGGCGCGTAGCCGGGAATCCCCTTTATAGACTTCACGACGCCCTCGTGACTATTGCCCATTTCAATGGAATTCTGCATCGGTCCGCCGGCCTGATCTTCGAGTGACTTGGCGCGGCCATCCCAGAATTGATTCAAGCTGTAAGCGCGATTAATGACGGTGGGCGCACTGCGGCCTCCGCGTTGCCCCTTGATGCCATCGGAGACCGCCTTGCCATCGGTGAAGCCGAGTTCGGGCGCGTGGCAAGTGGCGCAAGAAACGGTGTTATCGGCAGAAAGTCGCGCGTCAAAGTAAAGCAGCTTGCCCAGCGCGGCCTTCTCCGGGGAGTAGGGATTGTCTTTGGGGAATTGCACAGGCAGTAAGCCCAGCGGCACCGGAAGCGCTGCCGCCTTTGAGGCCATCTGTCCCAACAGCGAAGCAGGGAGGAGCAGGGCTGGCAGCACGAATGCCGCCAGCCGCAAACGATGATTGTTCAACACATCTACGAGAATAAACTACTTCTTGGTGTAGCCCTGCACGTAAAGCGCGTTGAATCCGGCTTGTTTTGAAACCGTACCGGTAACTTCCATGATGTGCGCGGTGTGCTCGATGGCCGCCTTGCGGAAATCGGTCATGCCGTCGCGGCGCGGATCGTGCTCTTCTTCCATCAACATGTACATATTGCCGTCCTCAGTCAGCAGGCCGATGGGCTGGCCGGCGGTGAAGCATTTCTGGGCGCAGGAGCGATGCTTCTCGCCGTGCTTACCGATTTGCATGTAGCAGGAGAAGTCCAGAATTTCGCCAGTCACCGTGGCGGTCATGGCCTTGTTGGGCTTGCCGTCGACCGAGGCACCGTTGGTGGTGGCGCTCCACACGTCACCCGGGGCGCCGAGCTTACCCATCGGGGCGGCGTAGCTGCCCCCTTCCACTTTCATCTGGGGCTGCAAAATCCCCGGGCCCTTCTTGGCCATCTTGTCCATCTTCTGCATCTTGTCCTGCGCCACCAGCAACGTGCCGAGGCCCAGAACCAATGTGGCGGCCACGGCCGCTAGTTTGAATACCTTCATCTCAATTTCTCCTTGTCTCAGTTAGGATCTCAGTTATCCGCGAACGCTGGCCGCCGGAATCTTGCGCAGCAAATCCTCGAGTTCAGCCCGGCTTTCACCCCCGATGGTGAAACAGTCGATCACGTCCGAATGCGCCAAATTGTACTGGAACGCTTCATCTACTTTATCGCGCAGTTTGCCCGCGCCGAGTACTTTCATCGCAATCACGCCTTTGCCGGCCGCCTTCATTTCTTTCAGCACGCCGAGCACCACTTGGTGATCCTGGTCGTCCATGGCGATGCCGTGGCGGTAAAGCGGGCCAAGTGCACTTCCACCAAAGGCGATTTGGCAGCGGTTATCAGCGCCCCCAGCGTTTTGGCAACTGAGGCCCTTGGTGGGGACGATGCCTTTCTGGCGCATCTCGCTGATGACTGCCATGGTGCCTTTTCTGCGCTCGGGCCAATCCTCTTCCATCATTTTTTGCAGAAGCAAGATGTCGAGATATTCGGTGCCCAGCTCGCGGCGGAAACGGTCGATGTCGGCGCGCATTTCCTTCTCGGTCGACGCGCTCGTCTTGCTCATGATGGTGACTTTGTCGCGCGGCACGCCGCCTTTGAGCACTTGGCGGAAGTGAGGGTAGGTGCCGTATTGATCGGCGGTATCCCAATGAGTGATGCTTTGGTCGTAGCCGGCGCTCTTCGGACACCCGGAATTCATGAGCATTGGCGCCCTCCTCCCTAAAATCGCAAGGTAACACAGTCCGCAGCTTCGGTACAATCAAGGGCCAATGCGACTTTCTGCTTTTGTATTGCTGTTTGG
>JBBQQS010000416.1:0-4993 GCA_038215525.1 Bryobacterales bacterium | reverse complement strand
TGCCGTTGACGCCATCCATGGTGTAACCAATAGCACCACCACGTTGGCCGAGAATATGGAAGCCATTTACGGCACTGGCGCCGGGATAGTAAAACAACATGCGAATCGCCCGCTTCTGCGGGACCGGAATCTTGAGCAGTTGCTCCCCGGAGAGGACCAGGCCCGATGCCGAAGTTTCTGTCTCGAGCAACGCAGCCGCACCGTCCACCTGCACGCTTTCAGTTACCGCGCCGACTTCCAGCGCGATGTCAATACGGGGCGTTTCACCGGTGCGCAGTTGGATCCCGTCACGAACATATTTCTTGAAGCCAGTGGACTCCACCGTCAGGCGGTAACTGCCCGGCGCGAGATACGGCACATTGTAAGTGCCCTCCGCCGTAGTGACGGTTACCGACACAAAGGCCGTATCCACATTTACTACGACTACCTTGGCACCCGGAATCACCGATCCTGAGCTATCGCCAATGCGGCCCACCAACGTGGCCGTGCCCGCCGCCTGTGACCACAAAGCGACCGTCGAAATCAAACCAACCCAAAGTGCTCGATACATAAAACCCCTCACTTGTGACTGCTGGAGGTATACGCTATCACATGCGGGATCTCACTGCACGATGCGGAAGTGGGCCACTTTTGGCCTAAGCAGAGGCGATGACCTCGATCTCAATGAGAGCGCCTTTGTCGAGACGCGCGATCTCCACGGTGGTTTTCGCGGGCCGGTGGGGAAAGCGGACGGCGAAGACCTCGTTCATAGCGGAGAGCAGGCCAAAGTCGGTGAGGAAGATATTCACCTTAGCCACTCGATCAAGGCTGGTGCCGGCCGCCGCGAGAATGATGGCGAGGTTGTCGATCGCTTGACTGGTTTGGGGGCCGATACCACCCGGTATCAGTTGCCGAGTGGCGGGATCGACGCCCAATTGGCCGGAGACGAACACGAGGTCACCCACGCGCATGGCCTGCGAGTAGGTGTGGTTATTGGGCGGTAACTGGGGAACGTCGATGCGAGTCATGAGACGGATTGGGCCAAGCGAAGGTCGTCCTCGAGCTCGTATACCTTGTCCTCCAGGTTCTTGGTGGGCGTACCGGCCACTTTGGCCGCTTCAAGCTTTGCCTTGGCACCGGCCAGGCGTTTGGCAAGCGCGGCAATGGCGGGGTCGAGCTTGACGGCGGGCGCGGGTGCCGCAGCCTTCTTGGCGGCGCCCTTCGTGGCCGGCCGCTTGACACCCACCTTGTAGCGGAAAGCCGTCACGATGGGCGGCGGCGTAAGGGCCTTGCCGAAGTCGCTTTTGTACTCTTCGGCCAGATGCACGGCTTCGCTTAGGAGCTCACGGAATCGTACTTCGATGGCTTGCTTGGCGTTCGAGCGCAGGTCCTGCCCTTGCTGCTTCCAACGCAGATATTCAGAAATCGGATCACTCATGGACCTTCATCCTACCAATGCCGGGACCACTTGGCCATGCACGTCCGGCAGCGTGACATCGCGGCCGCCAAAACGATAGATCAAGCGCCGGTGATCGATGCCGAGCAGGTGCAAGATGGTGGCGTGTAAGTCGTGCACGGTGACGACGTTCTCGACGGCGTGGTTGCCCAGTTCGTCCGTCGCGCCGTAGATCAGTCCGGCTTTGGCGCCGCCACCGGCCATCCAGATGGTGAAGCCGAAGGGATGATGATCACGGCCATCGCCGTTGCCGGTATCGGGCGTGCGGCCGAACTCGCCAGCCCAGAGCACGAGGGTGTCCTGTAACATGCCGCGCGACTTTAAGTCCTTGATGAGGGCGGTAACTGCCTGGTCAGTTACTTGGGCATTCATTTCGTGGCCTTCGCGCAGTTTGTCGTGCTGATCCCAAGTGCCATTGTTTCCGCCATAGAGATTCGGCGGAGTAATCTCGACGAAGCGAACACCGGCTTCCACTAACCGGCGTGCGCGGAGACATTGGAGGGCATAGGCGCGTTGGTGTTCGTTGGCAGCGTCGAGGCCATAGAGTTTCTTGATGGAATCCGGCTCGGCGTCGAGATTCAAAACGTCAGGAGCAAGGGCTTGCATGCGATAAGCCATCTCGAGGTTCGCGATGGCGGATTCGACGGCGTCGTCATTGGCCGTTTGCGCGAGGAAGGATTGATCCTGATGCCGAAGAGCCTTCATCTTTACGCTTTGTAACTGGGAGCCGGCGGGCACGATGTTATCGACGGGGACTCCGGCGGCCCGTACGGCCATCGCTTGATGAGTGGCGGGTAGAAAGCCGTTAGAGAAATTCTCCAGGCCGCCCGGCGGGTTATCGCCGTGGTTTAAGAGTAAGTAACCGGGTAAGTTCCGATTAGCACTGCCTAAGCCGTAATTCACCCAGGAGCCCAGGCTGGGGAACCCCCCAAAGTTACGGCCGGTGTGCAAGAAAACGTTGGCCCGGGCATGAAGCGGAAACTCACTCTTCATCGAACGAACCACAGTTAACTCGTCGGCGACACTGGCGATATACGGAAAGAGCTCGCTTATAGGTAAGCCACTTTGTCCATGCTGGCGGAATTTCCAAGGCGACTTCAACCATTTCCGCTTGGGCCCGGCGACGTAACTCTCGAGGACGGCGGGCTTGCCGTCCAATTCGGCTAACTTCGGCTTGGGATCGAAGCTATCCATGTGTGAAACGCCACCCGGCATAAAGCAGAAGATGACGTTCTTGGCACGGGGCGTAAAGTGAGGACCATCGCCGGAGTAGGCGCGGTCAGCCAGCAGCGAAGAGAGGGCTAAGGCCCCGAATCCAGTGGAGGCGGTGCGGAGATACTCACGGCGGGAGGGTTTCATCGCAGGTATAAGAACTCCTTCAGGTTGAAGAAGGTGTGGGCTACGTCCGCCCATACGGCTTCGCTTGGCAGCACTTCGCTGACGCCGTGGCGGATGGCAAATTCGGAAGTCAATTTCCGCCAGTTAGTCAATTCGACGGCGCTAGCGGGCCGGCCGAGCGCGGAGACGAACATCGCGGCGAGCCGGGAATCGATCGAATCGTCGCGCAGGACCAAGCGTCGGGACCAGGCTTGGGCCTGATCCAGTACAAAGGGATCATTGAGTAGGGCGAGCGCCTGCGGTGGGACGTTGGTGACGTCGCGCTTGCCGCGGGTTTGTAGAGGATTCGGAAAGTCGAAGATCTCGAGAAAGCGTGGGCCTTCCATGCGAGTGATCTTTAGATAGATACTGCGGCGTCCGTCCCCATCCAGCGGGCCTTGGAAAAGGCGCCGGTGGTCCTGCGGCTCCGCACGATGGGGCTGGACGCTGGGGCCATACAGGCGATCGTCCAAGCGGCCGGAGACAGCGAGTAATGTATCGCGCACGGCCTCGGCCTCCAGGCGCCTTACCGGGTAATGGTGTAACAGCGAATTCAATGGATCCTTTGTTTTGGCCGCCGTATCCGCTGCGCTCGATTGGCGAAAAGCCTCGGAAGTCAGCAAGAGGCGGAGCAGTTTCTTCGTAGACCAGCCTTGGCGGACATACTCAGTCGCTAAGTAGTCGAGTAACTCGGGGTGGGAAGGCACGGCGCCGTTGCGGCCAAAGTCGTCGGTGGTCGCGACGAGTCCGCGCCCGAAGGTATGGTGCCAAATACGATTTACCATAAGCCGGGCGGTTAAGGGATTGTCCGCGCTGGCCATGGCATCGGCTAACTCGCGCCTGCCGCTCTCCTTGCGGCCTACGGCCTTCAGGTGAGTGGGCATCAGCGTGAGGAAATGCCGCGGCGCCACCGGCCCGGGATTTACGGCGGACCCGGCGAGGAAGATGGGATGATCCTGCCCCGGGTCAAAATCGCCCATGCTCGCGACTACCGCTGGCGCGGCCAGTGCCGATTCGGATTGGCGATATTCATCGGTGAGGGAGCGCAGGGCGGGAGTAAGGTTCCGGGAATTCACCAGAAGGTCTTGATCCAGGAGCCAATTCAACCAAGTTACTTGATCGGTAGTCGCCTCGCCCTCACCCCAAGCGCGCAGGCTATCGGCGACGATCGCGGCAAACTGCTCGGGCGTCGATGACTTCGCCAGGGCCTGTAAGTGCCCGAGGGTCGCTTTCGGCGTCGCCTCATCATCGTGGTAAACGACCCGGGTGACGCCAAAGTAAGAACGGGGCCCCTCATCCATCACCGATTTGAACTTACCTGGCCGCTCCGGAAGACGGGGGTTGTTAGCCTTGGTGTTGAGCTCCAGATAGACGGGAAACTTCTTGGCTTCCTTAGTGGACATCCTTTCCCAACGGAGGTCGCGATGGTCCAGTAACTCGTTCCCTTCCCCGATTACACAGTTATCGACGATAGAGCGGCGAGCCGCGAACTTACCGCCGAGCAGTTGGATGCTGGCGTACTTCTTGTTGGAAGGTAGCAGCGGAGATCGCAAGGTTCCATTCCAGCGGTCGGTGACTAAGTTCGTGAAGAGCCCGGCGGGATAGATGCCACTTACCGCGCTTGAGCCTTCGGTGGCAACGGCGTAATCGCCAGCTAAGGTCGCGCCGGATTGCAGGCCGAGTCCGTCGACGCTCCAGCCGGCGGGAATGCCTTGGGAAAAGTCGGCCGCGACGACGAACTTATCGCGGTTAAACGCTTCGCGATCCGAAGCTTCTTTAGCAAAGTCGATGTTGGTTTGGGTAAGCAGGGCGAGGGGGTCGGCCAGGTCAACCTTCTCCCGGTCAAGTAGCTTTCGCCAGCGTTCGATGCGTATCGGATCCAACCCGGCAGCGAGTTGCGCCGCGTCGGGCGTGTCCCGGCGAGCGGCCAGGGCGGCCCTTAGTTCACGAGCGATCTGGGAGGTGTCGGCCAGCCAAGCGGTGGCCAGTTCCCGGCGGATCGCTTGCTTCAGGGACGCCATCCGGAGGCTGGGAGCGATAGGTGCGTCCAACGTGCGGGCGACGGGGCGGGAACTATTCAGAATGCCGTACAGCGCGTAGTAGTCTTCGGTAGGAATCGGATCGATCTTATGGTCGTGGCAACGGGCGCAGGAAACCGTCACGCCTTGGAAAGCTTTCGTG
>JBBQQS010000415.1:0-5016 GCA_038215525.1 Bryobacterales bacterium | reverse complement strand
GTCCAGGTTTGGCGGATTTCGGGGCGGTCATCGGGTGCGAGGGGCTTTACGGCTCCGGCCTCGGCGTGCTGAAACTGGGCTAGCCATTTGGGATCTGGCGGCGGCAGGGCGGCGGCGGGGGAGAGGGTGCGCGCGAGCCGGAAGCCGGTGAAGGGGCTCGCCTGCTCCGGCGAACGGGATGACAGGAAGCCTTTGTTCCATTGGCTGCGGCTGGACAGGTAGCTGCCGCCCCTGAGTAGCCTCTCGGTGCCCTTTAACGGCCCCAGAGGGTCGCGCAGGGCGTCGAGGAGGGGTTCGGGGCTGTACCAGTCTTCGCACCACTCCCAGACGTTGCCGTAGAGGTCTTGGAGGCCTTGCCGGTCTGGCTGCCCTGTGCTGGGCAGTTCTGGGGCGGCGCGGACGGCGCCGGTTAGTTCGGCAGTGTCGTTGTGGGCGCCGGTGCGCAGATTGGCTGAGTCGAGATCCCCGGGGGTGGCGGCGATCGACCATTCGGCGCCGGTCGGCAGGCGATAGCCGTTGCAGTTGGCGACTCGTTGCCAGGTGGCGTCATAACAGGGGCGGAGGCCTTCGAGTTTGCTGCGGAGGTTGGCATAGCGCACGGCGTCAAACCAAGTGACGTTGGTGACGGGAAGCTGCCCCCTGGCTGAAGACGGGGCCGGGCCGAGCTTCATCACGCGATGGTATTCGCCCTGGGTGACTTCCGCGCGGCCGATCAGAAAGGCGCCCACGCGGGCTTCGGCGTCTTCGATCTTGAGCGTGGCGGGTTCTATACGCACGAAGTCGGGTTCGGCGGCCAGCATGAGGAGAATGGTCCACATGAGTACGAGGATAGCGATAGAATCGGGTTCATGAATCGCCGCGAATTGCTTTCGGCCGCCTTAGCCGCCCCTTTATTGGCTCTCGACCCACAGAAGATCAAGCTGGGCATCTCGATTGACGAGATCGATGACGACCCGCAGGTGGTGGTGCGCTTCATGAAGGAGTTCGGCTTGCGCTACGCCGAAATCCGCAATGTGTGGGGCAAGTACAACACGTCGCTGCCGGTGGAGAAGTTGGCTGAACTGCGCAAGATCTTCGACGAACACGCGATTCAGACCTCGGTGCTGGCGACGGCGTTTTTTAAGATCCCCCTGCCGCCAGAGACGCCGGCCGGGCAGCAGATTTTGGACAAACAATGGAAGCTGCTTGATGCCGCGATGGAGCGGGCCCAGACGATGGGCACGAAGACCATCCGCACGTTCGCCTTCACTTATGGCGACAACGAGAAGCCCGATGCGGCCGTGTATCCGCGCATTTATGAGTTGGTTAAGGAGTCGGCGCGGCGGGCGAAGGCGAAGGGCTTTCAGTTGGCGCTGGAGAATGTGAACCATAGCTATGTATGGTCAAGCACGGAGGCGGCGGCATTGTTGAAGGCGGTGCCCGATGATGCCCTGGGCCTCACCTGGGATCCGAACAACGCGGGCCAGACGCTTGAGAAGGTCTTTCCCGAAGGCTTCCGTCGCCTCGACCCGGCCCGCATCCATAATGTCCACTTGCGGGACTTCCGCAAGAATGCCTCCGGCATAGTGGAGTGGTGCGCGGTGGGCGAAGGCGAGATGGACAACCTGGGGCAGATCCGGGCGCTGTGCAAAGCGGGCTATCAGCAGGCGTTTACGCTCGAGACGCATTACAAGACTCCGCAGGGCAAGCAGCATGCGAGCCGGACGTCGATGACCGGGTTGTTGAAGGTAGTGGAGAAGGTTTAGGGCGAAAAAAACAGCCAGCCGTTATCGGCTGGCTGGGTCGTCAGATTGAGAAGGTCTCCGCTTCTCGCGCAAAAATCGATTTCTAGCGGCGGCGGCGGGCAAGCCAGGCCGCGAGGAGTGCTCCTCCAGCGAGCAGGCCGGTGGAAGGCTCGGAGACTCCGGCTACGAGCGCATTCGTCTCGAGAAAGGCGTTGCCTCCGATCGGCGTGCGTGCCCCCACGATCGAGTTGCCGTTATAGACGAACGGCCCCAGCGAAGTCGTTTGGAGGGCATTGGCGGCGTTCAGCCGAGTGACGTTCAGATACCCCTCAAAGGACTGGAAGACCCCGCCCATGATCACCGAATTGAAAACCGCGTAGTTGACCAGCGGTGAGACCGGAGCCGGGAGATTCTGCACCGAACCGACCCACTGGACGACGGTGGTGGGGGCGGAGACGCCGTTCACACCGGGCAACGTTAGCGTGGCCATCACCGAGCCGAATCCGCCATCGCCGTTGTTAAAGTCGCGGAGGCCGTTGCCCAGCGTAGGAGCGAAAGTGCTGAGTGAATACGCGGAAGCCGTCACACCCCACTTTAAGAAAACCGCTGATAAGTTAGTGACATTGGGGAATACAGCACCGAGACCAACGATGGTATCCCCGACTAGCCAGGCTGTGCAAGGCGGACCGCAGTCGGTCAGGAATTGAGCGGTCGTCGTGGTGGTGTTCTTGTACAGGTTGAAGTCGGTCAATGAACTGCTATTGCCTGGAGCGCCACCGACGTAGCTATTGCCCGTGGTCAGCGAGTTGCCTGCCAACGTCCAACCATCGGCCAAGGGATTGCCAGAGAAAACAATCGTCGCGCTCGCCTGCGGGGTGGCAACTATCATCAATGCGGTAGCCAAAAGACCCCAAGTGGGCAACCGAGATGACATAAATAATCCTCCGATGATCATTCCGTTGTAGCTGGATGTCATGTGCCTAACTTATAGGAGTCTAGTCACAGTACTTTCTTCTGTCAATCTAGGGGGATCGCCTTGGGTCCCGAGTGAGGAGATTTGCGCACCCAATCTCGCGGCGAGGGAATGACGCGAATGAGGGTAGTTACTAGCTGCACCACTACCTCTAGTACTAAATCGAGACTGGTAAGTGTGTCGATGCCTTCACTTCGGAGGATCCAGGGGAGGTGAGTCGAGTTAGGTTTGTGTTTTCAGTCGCTCACTGAGAACCGGTACTCGGCGGTGAGTGGATTGGCGGGCAGGACGCAGAACGACCAGCCTCCTGGCTTGACGTAAGGGAATAGGGGCCGACAACAAACCTCAATGGGGGGCGTAGTACCCACACTTGCGTCGCGAAGGCAAGAATGGGAGTATTCGCGGGACTGCGAAAATATTTTTCAGACCCCAACAAGTTCTGTGAAAAATGTTCCCGATCTTAGTAAGAGGGGCGCTTTCCCGCTACCCGCGGATCCGGGACAAAGCCATCGCGGTTGGGCATTTTCACCTGCGGAAGGGTAGTGGCGTCGAGTCGTTCATCGGGTTTCACGATGCCACTTACCGACAGCACGTAGGCGGTGATCGCATAGTATTCATCGGTCTTTAACGTGCGGGGATTGTCGTAGGGCATCGCACGGCGAATATAGTCGAAGACACCGGGCGCGTAGGGCCAGTAACTCCCCACCGTCTTGACTGGTTTGGCGGAAGTGAGGGTGCCAACACCCCCCGCTAAGGCAGGATTGCCCTGCTCGGCGTCGCCTTCGAGCTTCAGGCCATGGCAGGTGGAGCAGTGCTTGACATACAACTCCTGCCCCTCCTTGGCGGAGCCGGCGCCGGGAGGCAGGCCAGCGCCTTTGGCCGATATCGAGTAGTCACGAGCGGCAATGTCGGTGGGCGTGGCCGGCTTGCCGACGCCATACTTCTGGGCCCAAACCGCCGAAACGCAAATGGCCAGCAATAAGGCGACCTTAAGCATTGGTAACCTTCCCATCGGCGCCGATGCGCCACGTTTTGATTCCGTTGTGATGATAGGTACTCTTGGTGCCGCGCACAGCTACCAGGGCTTCCGTGGTGGGCTGGACGTAGCCGGTGTCGTCGGTGGCGCGCGAAGCGATGTCCACGGGCTGGCCGTCCCATTTCCAGGGCAGGCGGAAGCGGGAGAAAGCCTTGGTGAGCCGAGGTTCATCGAGCGTGGCCACCATCCAGGTCTTGCCGGCGTCGGAAGAGATTTCCACCTTGTCCACCTTGCCGCGGCCGCTCCAGGCGAGGCCGGTGATCTCGATAAAACCTGGCTGCGCGGTCTGTCCGCCGGAAGGCCGGAGGATGACGCTTTTGGCATCGAGGTCGAAGGTGAACTGGCGGGCTTTTCCGTCGGGCAATAAGTCTGTATAGTGCGCCGTTTCTTCGCGGGAATGCATGGGTTCGCCCGAAACCTGGAGGCGCCGCAGCCATTTGATGCTGGCGTTGCCTTCCCAGCCGGGCAGCAAGAGGCGGAGCGGATAGCCTTGTTCGGGACGGAGGGCTTCGCCGTTTTGGCCGTAGGCGAGAATGGCGTCGTCGAGGCACTTGGCCAGCGGAATGCTGCGCGCCATGAGGCACGCGTCGGCACCTTCGGCGATCACCCAACTGGCGCCCGGCTTGATACCCGCTTCTTCGAGCACCGTCTTTAAGAGCACGCCGGTCCACTCGGTGCAACTGGCCAAGCCGTGGCTGCGCTGGGCGGTATCCTGCGGGTTCACCCACTCGCCACCGGAGTTGCCGGAGCATTCAAGGAAGTGAATGCGCGACACGGAGGGCAGGCGCTTCAAGGCGTCGAGGCTAAAGATCTGGTCGCGCTCGACGAGACCGTGCACCAGCAGGTCATGCTTCGCCGGATCAATAGCAGGGACGCCGGCATGGTGTCGTTCAAAGTGCAAGGGCGACGGCGTTAGGATGCCGTAAGTCTCCTCAAGCGGCGTGCGGCTGCCGCCGGTGCCGGGCTTGGCGGACTTGAAGGCGCGCGCGGTTTTTTCAAAGGGCGAGCGCTGCCCATATTCGGTCATCGGCGCGGCCACTTCGCTGGGCACGGCGGCTTTTTTCTCGGTGCAAGAGCTCAGCGCGACGGCGGCGCCCAGCGTCAGAAATCCCCGGCGATCACGTTTGGCCATGGGATTAAAAGTATCATGGCTCGCGCGGTCTCCAAAATGGAAAATGCGCGGACCCCGGAAGGGCCCGCGCATTAGGTGATTACATGGGGTCGAGAATTAGCGCCTAACCGAAATCACGGCCCCGGTCTGCGTCGATTGGCCACCGATCCGC
>JBBQQS010000414.1:0-5045 GCA_038215525.1 Bryobacterales bacterium | reverse complement strand
CACCCACTCCGGCCGTTGGGTGGCCCCGGCAATCGCGTCGATATCCAAGGTGGAAGTATTCGACGCCAGAATACAACCGGGGCGCGCCACCGCGTCGATTTCGGCGAAGACCTGTTGCTTGAGCGCCATATTTTCGAAGACCGCCTCAGTAATCAGGTCGACGTCGCCGAAGCCTTCGTAAGTCAGCGTGCCGGTAATCCGGCCCAGCCGCGCCTCCATCTCGGCTTCGGTGAGGCGGCCTTTTTGGACGGTGCTCGCGTAATTCTTGCGGATGGTCGCCAGGCCTTTTTCGAGCAACTCGGGCGTGGTTTCCTTGAGTAACACCGGGAAGCCGGCATTGGCATAGACCATAGCAATGCCGCCGCCCATGGTGCCGGCGCCGATGACGGCGACGCGCTTCACGGGCAGGACGGGCGTGTCCTTGGCTAAGTCCGGAATTTTGGCGACGGCGCGTTCGCCGAAGAAGCAATGGATGAGTCCTTTGCTCTGATTCGAGAAAAGACACTGCTGGAAATACTCGGCTTCGGCCGCGCAACCTTCGGCGAAGGTCATTTTGGTGGCCGCTTCGATCGCGTCGATGGCCCGCGTTTCGGCTAAGAGCGCCCGGCCCCGTTTTTCGAGCTTGTGCCGCGCGGTAGCAATGGCGCCGGTGTCGACTAACTTCTCCTGCCGGTCACGCACTTTGGTGAAAGGCAAGTCGGCTTTGTCGCGGGCAAAGTCGACGGCGCCGGGGAGTAAGTCGCCCATAATGACGTCGTCCAAAATGCCGCAATCGAGCGCGGCGGTGGCGGAAATCGGCGCGCCGTTGACGCACATGTCCAGCGCCACCGGAAGGCCGGCCAGCCGGGGCAGACGCTGTGTGCCCGCCGCGCCGGGAATAATGCCTAGCTTCACCTCCGGCTGACCTACTTGGGCCGAAGCCACCGCCACCCGATAATGCCCCGCCATCGCCGTCTCCAGACCGCCACCGAGCGCCGTACCGTGAATCGCCACCACAATGGGCTTCGCGGAATCCTCAATCTGGAGTAAGATCTCGGCCAAGCCCACGGCGGGCTTCTTCTCGCCGCTGGTAATCTTGCCGAATTCCTTGATATCGGCGCCGGCAATAAAGGTCCGGCCGCCGCCGATCAGCACGATGGCGGTAATCGCCGGGTCGGCATTGAAATCCGCCACCGCCGTGGCAATGCCCTCGGGTACGCCGGGGCTCAGGGCGTTTACGGGGGGATTGTTTACGGTAATGATGCCAATTTCGCCATCACGGGAAGAGACAACCAAGTCTTGAGCTAGGGGTTCCATCAACAAGAGCGTAGCATGAGCTTTTCCCGTGCGATGCTGTGAGAAACATGGCGAGCGACCTACTTTTCGTGTACGGCACCTTGCGCCGCGGCGCCACACGCGGCGGTGAGCGTAATCCGTACGCCATTCGACTGGAACAGGAAGCCACATGGTTGGGGACGGCCCGCGTCCCCGGGCGGCTTTATCAGGTAAATGTCGACTACCCGGGGATGACTCCGCCGGAAAGTGAGGATGAGTGGGTACCGGGAGAAATGTGGCAATTTAGCGATGCGAAATTGTGGCAGGCCCTCGATGGTTACGAGGGCGATGAGTATTCTCGCGCGACGTGCCTGGTTACTCTGCCGAACGGCCGGCATCGGGAGGCGTGGGTATACCTTTATGCTTCTAAGATTACGACGGCCATGGCGAGGGTGGCCGTGTGAGTGAGGGTTAAGTGGATGTAGCGCGCCCCCCGCTGCGCCGCATATTCCGCGGCCTTGCCGTGCAATTGTAAAGTGGGACGGCCGGAAGCGAGATTCACCACTTCAAACTCCTGCCAACTCACGCCTTGCGCCCAACCCGTGCCTAACGCCTTCATCCCGGCTTCCTTGGCCGCGAAACGAGCCGCATAACGCTCCCCCCAATTCGCCTTCGTGGATACGTAAGCAATTTCCCCGGGCGTGAACACCCGGTGCAAGAAACGGTCCCCGTAGCGGGAAACGGACTGCCGAATGCGCTCGACATCTGCCAAGTCACTACCCAGGCCCACGATTTTTGCGTTCGAGAGTTCCATCGCGATAAATGAAAAGAGGCCGCGTTCTCGAAAGAACGCGGCCTCTTCATCGAAACAAGTCTACTTAGGATTGTTCTTGCGGAACTCTTCCCAACGGCGCCGCTGGGCGATGGCGATCGCCTTGCGCGCGGAGGCGCTCAGCTTACGACGACCAGGCTTTTCCGCCACTTCGGCGCCGGGGACGGCGGCCACGGTGGGCTTGGGGGCGTTCTTCGAACCCTTCGGACGACCGGGCTTGCGACCCTTCTTGCCTTTGCGGGGAGCGGCCGGAGCCGCCATAGCAGTGGCCTTAGCCGCATCTTCCGTCTCAGGCTCACCGGCGATCGCCGCTTTGACCGAGTCAATCTGGGCATCCAAGCGCTGCCGGGACATCTGCAAACCTTCGAGCAACGCGCTCAAGAGAGCCGGATCGCTCGGTAATAGATTTTTAGCCATGTTTTATATTCTCCATCAACTCAATTTTGTCTCGCCGGGTACCGGAACCGCTTCCTGTCGATTAAAGTTTCGGAAACTTGCTTTTCGGACAAGGCGAGAATTGCTCTCAGTGTATCAAAATGATTTCCCCGCGTCATAAATAAAAGTAACCGGTCCATCGTTTGTCAAATAAACTTTCATGTCCGCTTGGAATACTCCGGTCGCGACCTCCACCCCAGTCGCCCGAAATTGCCGCACGAAATAGTCGTAGAGCTCCCGGGCTACCTCTGGCGGAGCCGCCCGTTCAAAGCTCGGCCGCCGCCCCTTGCGTAGGTCGCCGTAAAGGGTAAATTGTGAGACCACTAAGACGCTCCCGTGCACATCTTGCATGGAAAGGTTCATTTTGCCCTCCGGGTCGGGAAATATCCGCAATCCGAGGGTCTTATTGATCAAATAATCGGCATCTTTCTCCGTGTCGCCGGCTCCTACCGCTAACAAGAGTAAGAGTCCCTGGCCGATGGCGCCGGTCACTTGCCCAGCTACTTCCACCCGCGCTTCGCTCACCCGTTGCAATACGATTCGCATCTAGACCCGCCCCTGTTTTAGCAGCTCCGCGCGAATCCAATCGGAGAGCGGAGCTAGCGTACCGAGCTGTTCGAGCGGTACTTTCATCTTGCGCCGCCAATTGGGATACTCGGCCGTGCTTCCGGGCAGGTTCTGCTGGTGCTCCTCGCCGGTAATTTCCTCCTGATTGAGGATAAACACGGCGGATTTTGCCGGTGCCAGAAAGCGAATCACCGCCCGCACTAACTCGTCACCGGCAAGGGGCCAGGCCTCTTTGTCTTGCTCCAACGCCAATCGCAAAGGTTCAAATGACTCGCGGCGTTCTTTCCACTGCCGCACATAAGCCGACTCATCGGGTAACAAACCCGCGGCCCGGCGCGCTTCGATATCGGCGCCGGACAAAAAGCCCGATAAAGTGGGCAAATCATGGGTGGTTACTGAGGCGGCCGCCAGTGCGGGATACTCCGCGGGTGCACGGAAAGTGTCGCCCTCACGCTCAAAAATCAGCAACCGATAACCCAAAATGCCAAAGCGATCCAGCAATTCCCGCATCTGCGGCGTTACCGTACCAAGATCCTCGCCGATTACCAAAAACTGCCGCCGTACGCTTTCGAGGGCGATAATCCGCAGCAAAGCTTCAGCGTCGTTGCGGACATAGGCTCCCTGGCGGGCGGTGAAATCCGCCGGTATCCAATATAAGCGAAAAAAGCGCATCACGTGATCGAAGCGCAACGCTCCGCCCGCCTGCGCATTGGCCCGGATCAACTCACAGAAAGACCGGTAACCCGTTTCTTCCAGATAAGTCGGGCTCGGCGGCGGAAAGGCCCAATCCTGACCTTCCGGAGAAAAGCCATCCGGCGGCGACCCTACCCTAACCCCGCTGGCGTAAGCCGCTCGCTCATACCAGACATCGAAGCCATACCGGTCACTGGCCAAGGCTAAATCATGATACAAACCCAGGCTCATTCCGGCCGCGCGCAATTGTGTCTGCACGCTTTCCAGTTGCTGTTCCAGAGCCCATTGCAGGTAAATGTAAAAACGAATGGATCGCTGATGCGCGGCCGCGAATTCCGCTACGGCCGCTGATTGGGGGGCCTGATACTCCGCCGGCCACTCCGTAAATAGCCACACCGCCGGATGACGCCGGTGAATGGCTTCGTCCAGCGCGCAGAAAGTAGCAAACGCCCGTCGCCGCTCGCCATCCGCCGCTTGGCAATATTCGTCAAAAGCCTGCCGCCGCGGCGAATTCTCCCGCTGTAGATGGCGGTAAGCCATCCTCAGGATCTTTTTCTTGAGCCGCCAAACCCGCTCGTACTCCACGTATTCCGCATCGCGCAAGGCAGCCAATTCTCTTTGCACGGTTCCCGATTTCCCGATGGCTTCCGCCCAACGGCTACTCTGATATTCCGGCAGGATTTCGACGTCCAAGTAGATCGGATTGCGGTAGTAAGCGCTCAGGGGCAGATAGGGGCTCGTGTTAAACGGCTGCCGGTTATGAATCGCATGCAAAGGATTTAGCCCGATAAAGCTTACCGCCAATTCCTGATGAGCCCACAAGGAAAAGTTCAACAAATCGGTGGTGTCGCCCACGCCCCAATTGCGGGCCGATTTCAGCCCGTAAAGGCTAATGGCGATACCTGCAGTTCGCAAGGAATCCGGCATCCAAGCCCGTTCCGGCCCGACCACTAAGGCCATCGTCGCGCTACGTTCTTCTACGCGTACGGTTAGTTGGTGATAGCCCAGGGGTAACTGATCAAACAACGGAATCTGCAATTGCACAAAGCGCTCGCCACGCAATTCCGCTTCGGCCAGGGTCTTTAAGGCGCCACACGCAAAGTCACAATGCTGCAGTCGCCCGTCCTCAAATCGCACCGCCACCTCCAGACGGTGGTGTAAGTCGGAAGCCGGCAAATGGACAGTAAGTTCGCCCGGCACCGGTTGCTGCCCCACCACCCGTGTCGGCTCCAGCAGCCGCGTCCAATGCTGCCAGAGCCTGGTT
>JBBQQS010000413.1:0-5050 GCA_038215525.1 Bryobacterales bacterium | reverse complement strand
AGCAGGATTCGCGGAATATCAGAAATAATCGTGGCGTATCCGATTTCGACCGGACGCAGCGGTTCACCCTGCAATATATTGTCGAATTACCGAATCCATGGCGGGCGGCGAAGGCGGTTTTGGGCGGATGGTCTTTGAACGGAGGTGTCACTTTACAGAGCGGCGCGCCGTTCACGATCACCGGGGCGAATACCGCGAATGCCTTCTTCGCCCAAGTAAGCCGGGTGCGGCCGGATATGGCTCCGGGTAAGACGTTGGCGGATGCGATCAAGCCGGGCCGCGTGCAAGACCGGATCGATCGTTATTTTGAGCCGACGGCCTTTCAGAGCTCGGAGGACCGTTGGGGAAATATCGGGCGGAATACAATGCGCGGGCCGGTGCAGCGCCAAGTTGATCTGGCGCTTGCGAAGACCTTGAAGGTAAGTGAGCGATTTTCTGGCGAGTTTCGTTGGGAAATGTTCAACTTACTCAACCAGGCGACATTTGCCAATCCGAATGCGGCGTTACCGGCGGCGGGATTTGGCACGATGGGTCTGATTACGCAGACCGTGGGCGGGCCGCGAACGATGCAAGCCGCGGTCCGGGTGCGCTTCTGAAGTCGGTTAGAGGATGAGCATGCAGTCGCCGTAGCTGAAGAAGCGGTACCGGCTTTCCACGGCGTGGCGGTAGGCGGCCAGCATCAACTCGGTTCCGCCGAAGGCGCTGATCATCAACAGCAGGCTCGATTTCGGTAAATGGAAGTTAGTGAGCATCGCATTCACGGTTCGGAACTGGAAGCCCGGGTAAATGAAGATGTCCGTCTCGCCACTGGCGGCTTCTAATTGCCCCCCCAGTGAGGCCGACTCGAGAGCCCGCACGGCGGTGGTGCCTAACCCCACCACACGCTCCGAGGCACGGATCAGGTCGACGGTGGCTTGCGGCACCCGGTAGAACTCTGAGTGCAGCTTGTTCGCTTCCACTTGGTCCGAATGCAGACTCTCAAAGGTTCCCAAACCCACGTGCAGGGTGACAGTCGCAAAGCCAGCTCCGGTGTCCCGGCATTGGGTGAGCACTTCGGGGGTAAAGTGCAGGCTGGCGGTCGGCGCAGCCACCGAGCCCCGCTCGTTGGCAAAAACGGTCTGATAGCGTTCCCGATCATCGGGTCGATCCGGCCGATGGATGTACGGGGGAAGGGGAGTGTGGCCGACGCGGTCCAATATCTCGTACAGGTCGCCATCGGCCTCGATTTCTACAGTGCGATGGCCATGGGTACCATGCTCCCGAATGGTGGCGGATAGGTCCGGTGAGAAGTCAATCACGGTGCCCGTGAGGAGTTTTCTTCCGGGGCGAACCAGGGCGTCCCAGATCCGTCCATCGGACGACAATGGCTTGGTCAGAAAGACCTCCACTCGCCCCGTATGGCCCCGTCGCTGGCCTAGCAACCGGCTGTTGAACACCCGGGTGTCGTTGGCCACTAAACAGTCTTTCGGGCCAAGGTAACTCGGTAAGTCTCGAAACTGGCCATCATGCCAAGTCTGGTTTTGCCGGTCGATGACGAGCATGCGGGCGGCGGCGCGATCGGCGAGTCCCTCTTGGGCAATGAGTTCCGAGGGAAGCTGGTAATCGAACTGACCTATATCCATCGGGCGGCGCCTTTAGGATAACGCGGCGGATTGGGGAAATGATTCTGAACTTGGTTAATTGTCTGCCAAAGCCTCAACATTTTGGCATTTACCTCCTCGAATTGTAAGAATTGGTGCTTGGCTGCTCCTGGGGAGTTCGGGGGATGGAAAGGCGATCAGTTGTGCGACGTGGCCATAATGAGCGCCGTCAGGTTCCAGGTGACCACCAGGGCGAAAAAGAGATTCATCCGGTCCACCACCTGAAAGCGCCCCGCGCGCCAGCAGATGAGCGCCAACGCCACAGCCGCTACCTTCACGAGGGCCAAGCCCAGTAACGGGTTGGGCGCGCAGACCATCATTGCGCGAACCAGGGGGTTGGCTTCGCCCACGCCATTCACCAGGAAGGCGACGGTCGTCAGGAAGTCGAGGAGTTGGAGGAAAGAAAAGTTCCACAGCGTTTGGGTTAGCGACGCGGAGTTCGGCATAGCAGCTTGATCGTAGGCAACCTTCATAGTGATGTTCCACTATCTTGCCCGCTGCCTAGTGGGCGGTAAATAGATCCGCGCACCCCCAACCATGCCTCCCCGTACTGGCGTGCCCTTAGTACCGCGAGCAGGTTTGGCGATGGGACTGCTAGGCTAAGTCGAAACTCTCGCCGCGGGTGCCGACCGTGACCGGGATATGATATTCCTCTTCGATCAACTTGGCCAGGGTGGTGGCTGGCAACAGTTCGCCATGCACCAGGAAGACCCGCTTCAGGCTGCCCACCATGGGCTTCATCCACGCCATCAGTTCCAGTTGATCGGCGTGGCCGGAGAGCTCGTTTAGCTTCACGACTTCGGCCCGTAAGCGGAATGGTTCGCCAAAGATATTGACCTCGGGCGCCTTGTCGACGATCTTGCGGCCCAAGGTATTCTCGGCCTGGTAGCCGGTGATCAGGACGGTGTTGCGCGGGTCGCCAATGTTGTTGCGCAGGTGATGCAGAATGCGGCCGGCTTCGCACATTCCGGAGGCCGAGATGATTACTACCGGCCCACGCAGGTCGTTCAAGGCCTTCGAGTCGGCGACTTCGCGCACGTATTTTAACCGCGCAAAGCCAAAGGGATCTTCGCCGCTATTTAAGTACTGGATGATCTGGTCGTCGAAGCACTCGGGATGACGGCGGAAGACTTCGGTGACGTTGACGGCCAGGGGCGAGTCGACAAAGATCGGGATGGAAGGCAGCCGGCCTTGCTTCATCAGGTTATGCAGCATCAGCACTACCTGCTGGGTGCGGCCCACGGCAAAGGCGGGAACAATCACCTTGCCGCCCCGTTCCGCGGTGCGCCTGATGACGGCCGCCAGTTTGTCTTCGACGGCTTCATTCTGTTCGTGCAGGCGGTTACCGTAAGTGGATTCCATGATCAGATAATCCACCGGGGGCATTTTCTCGGGATCGCGAATGATGGGCAGTCCGGCGCGGCCCACGTCGCCCGAGAAGGCGAGCCGGGTGCGCTTTCCGCCATCGGTGGCCTCAATCACCATGGCGGTGGAGCCGAGCATGTGTCCGGCATCGAAGCGCTGGCAGAGCAAGCCATCGCTCACTTCGTGCACGGCGTTGGCCGACTCGAGCACCTGAAACTGCTCGAGGGCCTGTTCGGCGTCCTTGATGTTGTATAGCGGGGAGACGATTTCGAGGTCCTGGTCGTCGACTTCGAGGCGGTGGCGCTTAGCGTTGCGGCGGGCGATGAACTCGGCGTCGCGTTGCTGCAAATAGGCCGAATCGCGCAGCATGGCCTGGCATAGGTCGGTGGTGGCAGCGTTGGCCCAGATGGGGCCGGTGAAGCCATTTTTCACGAGCGTCGGCAGATTGCCGGCATGGTCAGTATGGGCGTGGGAAAGCAGAACCGCCTTCACCGTGGAGGGCGGAAAGGGAAAGGTGGAGTTCTTGGCGAAGGCCTCCTTACGGCGGCCTTGGAAAAGTCCGCAATCGAGCAGGAAACGTTCCCCGCGGTGGGTGAGTTCGTGCATGGAACCGGTGACGGTTTGGGCCGCCCCCCAAAAGGTGAGCTTCATCTTGTCCCCAGACTACCGCAAGAAGCCGCTGCGCACCGCAACGTCAGCGCTCAACTGGTCATTGAGCGGATCGTCGATGGCGAGCAGCCAACGTTGTTCGGGCGTCAAACCGGCCTGGACTTCGGGGCGCAGCAAGCGCTTCTGGTATTGCTGCTGCGGCTTGTCGCGCCGGCAGAAGAAGCCATGCATCGCGCAGCGCGGGCGCGGCGTACGATTGGCCGTTCCCCCGTGCCACAGGTGCGAGTTCATGATCACCAGCGTGCCGGCCGGTGCGGTAACCAGCACTTCATCCGGGTGCGATGCGGCGGGGTCGGCCAGCACTTCCTGCGGCAGGCGGCCGGCGCGGTGCGTACCCGGGACGCACCGCGTGGCGCCATTTTCATGGGTGAAGTCGTCCAGAATCCAAATGCTGTTGCAGACCCAATTGCCGTGCTCATCGGGCAGGGCGCCCATGTCGCAATGCAAGGGTTGGCTCCAGTCGCTGAGCGGGTCGGCGCTGCGGACGTTGACGCTCGAGAGCTTGAAGTCCGGCCCAATGACGGCACCGATGCCTTCGAGCAGTTGCGGGTGGGACATGCACTCGAGGAAGATGTCCCCTTTGTCGAGGCAATTGGCAAGGCGGCGCGTGTGGGGCTCGGGCTTAAACTCGGAGCCGGCCTGGTCGCCTTCCGCGGCGAACAATTCTGCAATGCGCTGGCGGAGTGCGGCGTGTACCGAAGGCGTCATGAAGTTCGGCAGGACAACGTATCCGTTCTGGTCAAGATCATTTCGTTGGGCAGCGGTCATCGGCTCCAGTGTATTCCTAGTAAGAGGTCCTTTGCCCGAAAGCTACCAACGAATTCTTGTCCGCGCTACGAACTGGATTGGCGACGCGGTAATGTCGCTGCCCGCCTTACGGGCCTTGCGGGAGAGATTCCCGGCGGCGCACATCACCTTGCTCGCGATGCCGTGGGTGGCGGATCTTTATGGACGTGAACCCTTTTGTGATGCCCTGATTCCCTGGCGTGCTCAGCGGGGCGTGCGCGATCTGGGCGAGAAATGGCGGGTGGGACGAGCTTTGGCCGAACAGCATTTCGACTTGGCCATCATCTTGCCGAATTCATTCGACTCGGCGCTGCCCGCTTGGCTAGCCGGTATTCCCCGGCGGGTTGGGTTCGATCGCGACGCGAGAGGGTGGCTGTTGACTGATCGGATAGCGCTGATCCAGCCGGGCGAGACGCCGCCGCACCAGAGCTTTCATTATCTTGAGTTACTGCGGCGGGCCGGGTTGATTGAGGCGTTGCCGACGGAGGTGGTGATTCGCCTGGACGGGGCGGCGGCGGCTCGCGCGAAGGGGCGGGAGCGGTTGGGAACGGGTCGGGTGGTTGGCGTGTGTCCGGGCGCGGCCTTTGGAG
>JBBQQS010000412.1:0-5050 GCA_038215525.1 Bryobacterales bacterium | reverse complement strand
ATTCACCGGACGGTAGCTTCGTGGCTAACCGCAGGTTCATCTGGGTGATGCCCGCCGGTAGGTGGGGTGCCGGGCCGTTGTAGAGTACCTCGGCCACCTCGCCACCCACCGTAACCGTGGTGTTGGCCGCCACGCCCGTTGCATAGAATACGACGATCGATCCCGCCGGTGCCCGACGATTGATTGAGTTGAGCGTCAAGTTCTGATTGAGCGCCGCAACTTGGCCGTAACCGTTGCGGCTGAGCGTGAAGATGCCGGGGCTGGCCGGTGCCACTTCCACCGTCACCATGTTCGAAGGTTGCCCATCGCGCGTCACCTGGAACTGCGTCTGGCCGCGCGCCGACAACGGGACGCGAACCTGCAGGTCGCTAGCGTCGGTCCAGAGCGTATCGGCCACCGCGCCATTGACGCGCACCACGCCGCGCTCGAGGTTGGTGCCGAAGATGCGCACAATCGATCCGGCCGCCACCGGACCTTGCCGCAGCGTGGCCGCGTTCACGACGGCCCCTTCGGCAATGCGTGGCGCGGTGCCTGGTAAGTAGGTTGGAAACGAGTTGCCTCCGGGCCAAGTGCGCACCCCGGCACCAGCGGTCGTCAGTGCCGCATCGAGTTCGCCGAAGAAGGCCTCCAACACTTCGTCATCCGGCAGATGATTGGCGGCGATGGCGACGCTGATGCCGTTCGGGCCACGGAACATCCAGGAGGATGTGCCTGGCATCCCGCCGGTGTGTCCCCAACGCGAGCCCGCCGCCGTGGATCTCATCTCCCAACCCAAGCCGTACCAGTCGGTGGCTGTCGCCGCGACATAGGCCGGACGTTCGGTCATCTGCCGAATGGTATCCGGGCGCAGGATCGGATTCGTGGCGCCCGTGTCGAAAGCGGTCAGGAAGCGCGCCAGGTCGGGCATCGAGGCGAGCCATCCGCCGCCGCTTTCGTAGATGCGGATATTGAATGCGCCGTAGGGCACTTCCACCAATTCCGGCAGTCCCAGAAAGATCGGCGCGTCCTCGCGTGCTTGGTCCCAGTAGCGCACCTCACCGGCCTGCCGTTCGGTCATCAGCGTCCCGGCGATCCGCATGCGCGTGATGCCCAGCGGTGCGAAAATCTTTTCGCGCATGAAGCTTTCGTAGCGTTGCCCGCTCGTTTTCTCAATCACCTCCGTCAGGAACATGTAGCCCACATTCGAGTAGGCGAATTGCTTGCCCGGCGCGGAGGCTAAGGGCAGATTGGCGAGCACGAAGTTCAGCACGTCGCCGCGAGAGGGGGGGGAGATTGGCGCCCAGCGTCTCCAGCGTATTCCGATCCGGGAAGGAGGGGTCAAACTCACAAAAGTCGGGGTCGAGCCCGCCGGAGTGCCGCAGCAGGTGGCGCACCGTGATGTCGTTCCAGCGGGGATCGGCCATGGCCCGCCGGCCAATGAAGGAGAGTACGCGCGTGTCGAGCGTCACTTTGCCTTCCTCCACTAGCTTCAGGACGCCGACGGCGGTAAGCGGCTTGCTGACGCTGGCGACACGAAAGAGCGAATCGGCCTGCACCGGTTCTTTGGTTTCGCGGTCGGCGAGGCCGAAGCCACGGCTGTAGACGAGACGTCCGTCCTTGGCTACCGACATTGCCGCGCCAGGGACGCCATATTTGGTGATGATGCGGCTCACCGCTTGGTCATAGGCGGCAAGTTCGGGGACGGGAGGCCCGGTTTGGGCGTACAGAGAACAGAGCAGCAAGGAAAATACTAAGGTTTTCATGCCTTCAGGTTGACCCTTTGAGCCAAAAGTTCCATCGGCGAGAAGTTGGAATTCTCTCTCCCCCTTCTGGCGGAGGCGCGTGCCGCCCGGGTTGGTTAGTCTAAGGAGGTGCTCGCCGTCACCCGCTTTGAAGACTCGCCCATCCGCTGGCTGCGCGCGGCTACGCTCGTGGTGATTGCCACGCTTTGCCTAGGCAGCCTGGTGGAGCCCGACCTAGTAACCTTCCCCCCGCAGCGGGAGCGCTTTCGGCCCCTCTGGGTGATCGTGGCCTTCGTCGCTTATGGCTATCTATACTCTCGCAGTACGGCCATCTTTCCGGCGCGGGAGCCGTGGCAGGCGCGGTTACTGATGGCGCAACTCTTGTTGTCGCTCTCCGTCGAGAGTGACCTCACCGTCGTCACGATGACCACGATTCCCCTCGTACTCGAGCCGCGGCTCTGGAAGCGCTGGTGCACTGGGACAATGGTCGTCGTCTTCTTGTTTTTCTTAATCCGGGTTGGCCTCAACATCCAGCAACACTGGCGGGAGAAGCCGGCCGACATCAGTTGGGCCCAGCTAGTAGGTATCGTCGCCGCCGGCCTTCTGTCGATTGTCGCCTGGCACTTGTTTGCCTTTCTGGCCGCAGTGTTGATCGTCAACTTCGACCGGGACCGGCGGCGCCTGACGCAGTTGAACGCCGAACTGCGGGGCTCTCAGGTGCTCCTGATGGAGAGCGGACGGATCGCCGAACGCCTGCGGATTTCGCGCGAATTGCACGACTCGCTTGGCCATCACCTCACCAGCCTGAGCCTGCAACTGGGAGGTGGCCGAGCATCTGCCGGACGACCAACTGCGCCCGCCGCTGAAGCAGGCGCGCTTCATTACGAAGCTGGTGATGGCCGACATTCGGGAGGCGGTTTCCGAATGGCGCGCTGAGACTTCGACGGCTCTGCCCGATGCGCTCCAATCCCTCACCAGTGCTTTCGCCAGCAGCCAACTGGTGCTCGATGTGGGCACGGAGATTCCAGCCACGCCGCCCATCGTCACCCACGCCCTGTTTCGTTGCGCGCAGGAGGCGGTGACGAACGCGATGCGGCATGCTGGCCCTTCCAGGATTACAGTGAGCCTGCGGCATGACGCCGGTACCTTGCGGTTGGCTGTGGAGGACAACGGACGAGGCATAGCGGAGATCCGGCCGGGAAATGGGCTCAGCGGCCTACGCTCGCGCGTCGAGGAAATTGGCGGCAAAGTGTCTTTCGATACCGCCTTTGGGAAAGGCTTTCGTATGGAGGTTGAGGTGCCGCTGCTATGATTCGGCTGGTGCTAGTGGAGGACGAAGCGCTGGTCCGCTTGGGCCTAACCCAACTGCTGGCTTTCGACAAACGCATCCACTTGGTGGCCGATGCGGCGGACGGCCACACGGCGTTGGCGGTGATCGAACGCGAACGGCCGGACGTGGTGCTGATGGACGTCCGCCTACCCGGCATGTCCGGTGTCGAGGTGCTGAAAGCTATGCGGGCCAAGGGGCTCGACATGCCCACGATTCTGATCACCACCTTCGATGAAGAGGCCGCTTTCCTGCCGGCCATGCATGCCGGGGCCAATGCCTTCCTGCAGAAAGATATCTCGCTCGAAGACTGAAAGCGGCCATCGATGCGGCGCTGAAGGGCGAGCGCATCTTCCGGCCCGCCATCACCCAAGTGGCGCAGCGCCGCCTCTTTGAGATGAAGGCCAACTTCCCTTCGGCTGACCTGCCGGATCCTTTGACGCCGCGCGAAATCGAGGTGCTGCGGCTGATGGCCGCGGGCCTGAGCAATCGCGAGATCGCCGAGAGCATTCATGCGGGCGAGGCGACCGTGAAGACCCATGCCTCGAGCATCTTGTCGAAGCTCGGCGTGCGGGACCGGACGCGGGCGGTGTTGAAAGGTCTGGAACTCGGTTACGTATAGTGCTTTGACCCTAGCCTGCCGCGTCAGCGGCGGGTCACTTTGGTCAAAGAAACTCCAGCGTTTACTGCATTTTTCGAGGGCCTGGGTGACCCGCCGCTTACGCGGCAGGCTAGTTGCCGGTCGCCCAGTCCCAAACGCGGCCGCCCATTTTTTCCATCGCCGGCACGTCATTCGGGAGTAAGAACCGGTCGCGCACCATCTGCCGAGCGGCCTCGCCTAATTGTTTCAGGTAAGTGGCGCGGTCCGGATAGTGCTCTCGAACTCTTGCGGCGGGGAAGGGCAGATAGGAGCCGGTTTGGGGTAGTAAGCCGCCGGCGGCACCAATCAGGGGCGTGCGTATGTTCCAGCCCGTAAAGGCCCCGAGCGGAACAGTTACCCAGGGCATCTTCACGCCGGCTAAGTCATTGCCGTCGGCATCGGGCTTCGGTACCAGCGCGTTGTAAATGGCGCCGAGTTTGGGCGGCTGCTGAGGAATTCCCCTGGTGAGATACTCGGGGCCGAAGTCGAGATACTGCACGCGGTAAGCCGGTGGGTTACCTTTGGCTAACGTGCCGTCACTTACTCTCGGTATGCGCGAGTCTGGTGGTTGCTTGCCGTCCACTACCCACTCTTGTAAGTTCCGGAGAATGGCTCGTAAAGCCCACTGATAGTCGTTCCAATTGGCCAAGTGCTGCGCGTTACCGTTCAACCGGGGAGGAAACGCAGCCGGCCCGTGCTGGCCTCCGGCGAGTAAGTAGACGCGCGTCGACTCCGGCAATAGTAAGTCGCGCTGGCCATCGAGGCTGGTATGCACGAAGGCGCCGGCCGAGCCCCAATATTCGTAACTCGAATTGGTGTACAGAATCTTCGGAATTACTTTCGCGGTTCGGGCCCGGGCCAAGATACTATCTTTGCGGCCAGTGGCTAACTCGGTATCTTCCGCGTCGGAATACGGAAATTGGTCCGTAGTAGAGTAACTGGCATTGCGGTAAGGTCCGGAGGTCCGGCTGGGTTGGGTGAAACGTTCGAAGGTGGCGCGGCGTCCGCCGGCTACGTGCGGTTGCAGGCCATCGAAAACCAGGCGGCCTTTTTCGTCGGCGTTGAATCCTTCATAGAGTAAGGCTTTCAGCGCCATCGCGCTTTGCGAAGTCCCCACGCCCAAGGCGTAGCGCAGGGGGCGGCCCAAGGCCTTGCCGTACTTGAATTCCGAAACTAAGTCCCGCATGGCGGCTAGGCCCAGGCCCGCCACCGGCGGGTCCTTCGCCCGATAGACGAATTCGTAGATATGCCCGGGCGAAGCCGGCTGCGCCAGGACGATTTCGGTGCCATCCAGCCGGAAGTCCTTCACCGGCTTGCGCTCGGCATAAAGGCTCTCCCGGACGTGTAGCACCAAGCCGCCAC
>JBBQQS010000411.1:0-5073 GCA_038215525.1 Bryobacterales bacterium | reverse complement strand
CCAAGCCTGCGCCGTGCTTTGCATCCAGGTGCCGATGAGAGATAGCACCAGTCCCGTAAGATAAACCCGAAAGTTCCGATGTCGAAGAGCGCGAAAGATTCCGTCTGGCGCGGGACTCAAGCCTCAGTTTACCGAATCCAGCCGCCACCGAGCACCAAATCACCGTTATAAAAGACGGCGGCTTGGCCCGGCGTTACGGCGCGTTGCGCGGTGTCGAAGTGGACGTGGACGCCAGTGTCGGTAGGCGTCAAAGTGGCCCAGGACGGCGTGTGGCGGTTCCGGATGCGCACCTCGGCGCGGATCGCGTTGGCCGGCTGGGCGATCGAGATCCAATTGATCCGGTCGACCTCGAGTTCAGCGCGGAGCAGGTCACGATTGGCGCCCACTACCACTTGGCGCGTGACGGGATTGGTCTCGATCACGTAGAGCGGTTCCGGTTTCTGGCGCTTCGCCTCAATGCCTTTGCGCTGGCCGACGGTGAAGTGATGGACGCCCGAATGTTCGCCCAGCACTTCGCCATCGGGCGTTACCACTTGGCCCGCGGTGCGATCGGGCGCCATGCCTTGCTCCTTGAAGTAAGCGTCAATGAAGGCGGCGTAGTCGCCGTTGGGGACGAAGCAGATCTCCTGGCTATCGGGCTTGTCGGCCACCGGCAGGCCCAGGCCCACGGCGAGTTCGCGCACCTGTGGCTTCAACATGCCGCCCAGCGGAAACATGGTGCGGGCGAGTTGCGGCTGGGTGAGGCCGAAGAGGAAGTAGGTCTGGTCTTTGGTGGCGTCAGCACTGCGCAGCATCTGCCAACGGCCCGATGGCTCGTCGTACTGAATGCGCGCGTAGTGACCGGTGGCGATCTTGGAGGCGCCCACGCCGTCAGCCATTTCGAGAAACTGGTCGAACTTAATGAAGTTATTGCAAAGGGTGCAAGGGATCGGCGTGCGGCCGGCTAAGTACTCTTCGACAAAAGGCTTTACGACGTGTTGTTCAAAGCGATCCTCGAAGTTGACGACGTAGTAGGGGATGCCGACGAAGTTGGCCACGGCGCGTGCGTCGTAGACGTCGTCGAGCGAGCAGCAGCGGCCGGTGGCTTTGTCGGTGGCGAGTTCCGGCAAGCGGCGCTGGTTCCAGAGCTGCATGGTGAGGCCGACGCAATCGTAGCCTTCGCGATGAAGCAGGCCGGCGACGACGGACGAATCCACTCCGCCGGACATGGCAACGGCAATGGTGGGCTTAGACATAGGCAGGGGACAACTTTCTGAGGCGCGCGACCACGGGTTCCAGCGCATTCACCAGTGCGAGCACCTGCTCCTTGGTATTTGAACGGCCCAGTGAGAAGCGCAGGCAACTGCGGGCATCTTCTCGGGAGAGGCCAATGGCGGTGAGCACGTGCGAGGGCTCCACGGAGCCGCTGGAACAAGCCGCACCGCTCGAGACAGCGAAGCCCTTCAGGTCGAGCCCGATCACCAGCGGCTCGCCCTCAATGCCTTCGAACCAAAGGTTAGTGGTGTTGGCGACGCGCGGCGCGCCCTGGCCGTTCACCCGCGTGCGGGGAATGCGGGCGAGGATTTCGTTTTCAAGGAGATCGCGCAAATCGGGCGTGCCGAAGTGCAGGTCAGCGCAGGCGGCGCCGAAGGCCACAATGCCGGCGACGTTTTCGGTACCCGGGCGGCGGTCGCGCTCATGATGGCCGCCGAAGGTGACCTTGCTCACCGGCACGCGCGCAATCAAAGCGCCCACGCCTTGCGGCCCGTAGACCTTGTGGGCGCTCACCGTCACCAAGTCGGCCATGGGCACCGGGATCTTACCCAAGGCCTGCACGGCATCGGTATGCAGTAACACGCCGTGTTCCTGGGCAATCGCATAGATCTCACCGAGTGGCTGAATGGTGCCCAGCTCATTGTTGACGCTCATCACGGAGATCAGCGCGGTATCGGGCCGGATGGCGCGGCGGATGGCGTCTGGGTCGACGAGACCTTGCCCATCGACAGGAACAATGGTCGCATCGAGCTCTTGAGCAGGATTCAAAACGGCAGGGTGTTCGATCGCGGTGGTGACGACATGCCGCTTGCCGGGCCGCACGCTGCCAAACAAAGCCAAGTTGTTCGCCTCGGTGCCGCCGCCGGTAAAGATTACCTGGTCGGGCTTCGCGCCTACCGCGGCGGCGACCTGGCGGCGCGCGCACTCGAGCCGCTGCTTGGCTTCCTGGCCGAAACGATGAATGGAACTCGCGTTGCCGGGCGCCTGACGCAGACAGTCCGTCAAAGCCGCCAAAGCAGCTTCCGATATCGGCGTCGTCGCGTTATGGTCAAAATAGGAACGGAGCACGGCTCCTTTTAGTTTCCCATGCCCCAGCCCATCATTACGCTCACCACCGATTTCGGACATCAGGATCATTTCGTCGCCACGATGAAAGGCGTGATGCTCGGCATCAGCCCCACCGCCCAATTGGTGGACGTGACGCATGAAATTACGCCCTTTGAGATCTCCGAAGGCGCCTTCACTTTGATGGAAGCTTGGAAGGCATTCCCCAAGAAAACGATCCATGTCGGCGTGGTGGACCCCGGCGTCGGCACCTCCCGCCGGCCGATCCTGGTCGAAGCCGGCGGCCACTACTTTGTGGGGCCCGACAACGGCCTCTTCGCCATGGTCTACGGGCCGATGCTCGATCGCGAGGAGCCCGTGAAGGTCCGGCATGTCACGAATGAAAGCTACTTCCGTCACCCCTTGAGCCGCACCTTCCACGGTCGCGACATCTTCGCCCCCGTCGCCGCCCACCTCGCCGCGGGCATCACGCCGGCCAAGTTCGGGCCGCGCATTGAGGACTTCCTCAAGATCCACAACTTCTGGCCCACCCGCACTTCGAAGCGCCTGTGGACCGGGCAAGTGCTCAAGATCGACCGCTTCGGGAACCTGATTTCGAACTTCTCCGAAGCCGAGTTCGGCGGCATCAAGACCAAGCCCTTCGCCCTTTCGATTGGCACTGAGAAGATCCAGCGCCTGGCGTTAAACTATGCCGAGGTCCCCTTTGGCGAACCGGTGGCGATTATTGGGAGTTCAGGCTTTGTGGAGGTGTGTGTAAACCAGGGTCACGCGGCGAAGCAATTGGGCTGCGGGGTCGGGGCGCCGATCGAGTTATGGATTTATTAGCGCTGCTCGCCATCCGCGGCGATTGCCTTTATGTTGGCACGGCTAGCATTCGAAGACGCTACGATAGCGAAAAGCCTGCGGCTAAAGATCGTCCCAAGCCTCAACATCGATGTGGGCCTAATGGAGGACGCTCCGCAGCGTGCCGACCGAAACCTCGTTTCTCTTTAGAACGATCGCGGTATCCACGGCTGGTTCCGAATGCCGGACAAACTTGACGTAGCTGCCCTTAGGACTCGTTTCCACAAAAAACCGCAGCCTCCAGTCGCCGCTTAATCTCGCGATAGGGCTGTGGACTAATCCGCGCCAACCTCAACCTCGATCAGACGGACCTGAGGCGGGCGGGTGGCCTGCGGCGGTTCAAAGTAAAGCTCTAGAGCTTCCTTAAGATTCGAGAGGGCCGCTTCTTCGGTCTCTCCCTGGCTCGCAACGTCGATTTCGAGGCATTGAGAGACGTACCGATCCCCCTCTTTCCAGACACTGGCGGCAAACGGTCTCTTCATCGCCTTATTGTTTCACAGGCTCCCCGAATCGTCTCGTGGGTATGGTAGCGTCAGTCTGATGAGTGTCGATCGCCGCCAAATCATTGCCGCCTTACTCGGCCTGGGTGCGTTGCCCGCCCGCGGATTCGCCCAGGAAGCCATTCCTCTTTCCGCCGCCGAGGCCGTCGCCGAAGGATGGGCTGCGTTTCTCACGCCCGCCGAGATGAAGACCTTCCGCCAGTTGGGCGATACCCTGGTGCCCGCCTACGAAGGCCGGCCGGGCGCCGGCGAAGCCCAAGCGCCGGAGTTCCTTGATTTTCTGCTGAGCCGGTCGGCGCCAGATATCCAGACGCTCTATCGGCAAGGCCTGGTGCGCTACGCCGCCAAGCCTGATCTGTCGCCATTGAATAAGCCCTGGACTCTCGGCAACGCCCCTGGCGGATCCGCGCATCCCGAACTTCTGCAGGACCCCTACGAGCGCTTCCTGCGCGCCGCCAAGCAGGCTTTTTACCAGGCCACGGTGAACTCGCGCCAATGGGCGGAGGCATCGAAGGGTCGCGGATCGAGCAATCTCTACTGGCTGCCCGTCGCCACCCGCTAGTTGATTGCGGGGTTAAGCGTCCAGATATCTCCGTCGGCAGAGGGGACGAAGTTTAATTTAATGCTAAGTTTCTTATTGTCATTGGTTTACCCGGAAACCCAGGGATGCGCGTGGATGCCCCCGTTCTTGGATAAACCTTTTATATTCAACAACATAAAAGACAAGCACCGCCAAGGACTACTTATTTGAGCCCGTCGCGTCAGCGACGTGGTTACATAGGCCGCTTCCCGAACTCCCGCTAAAACAGAGTCCGCAGCTTCGACTCTGGCCCCACCCAGAGCGGCAACGTCACGGTTTCCGAAGCCGGTGCCGTCACCAGACGCGGCCGGATCACCAACAGTGTTTGCCCGCGCCGCTTCTCCTTACTGCGCGATCCGATCCCTGGAATCGCGCTCACGATCGGAATGCCGCTACGCGAGTTGGTATCGGTCATCGTCACCAGCCCGGCGACGATGGCCCATTCGCCCTCGCGCAGCCGGACCTTGCCTTGATACTTCCGCGTCGAGATAATCGGAATGCCGTTGAGCGATTGGCCGGTAAGCACCTTGAATTCGCTTTCGACGTCGAGCGAGATCTCCTCCATATTGTGCACGCGCGGCGTGATCTTGAGCGTGAGGCCTAAGTCCTCAAACTGAATCGTCGGCGGGGGCGAGAAGAGGCTGGTGGTTTGCGCGCCCTGATCGCTGATGAATTGTTGCGTAATAATGGGGTACTTGTCGCCCACGATCAGCGACGCCGGAAAGTTGTCGATCGTCCGCATCTCGGCCTTCAGCTTCGAATTCGACTGGTTCATGCTCATGCTGGCGAACAACTGCGCGTCGATCACGCCGATACCCAGCAGCGAGGAAC
>JBBQQS010000410.1:0-5079 GCA_038215525.1 Bryobacterales bacterium | reverse complement strand
CAAGGCGGGCGATCGCCGCGCGGTGCAGGTGTTCGAAGCGATGGGCCGGTCTCTGGGTATCGCCATTGCGAGCGTGATTAACACCTTCAATTTTCCTTTGTATTTGCTGAGCGGCGGTCTGCTGCCAGCGTGGGAGCACTTCGCGCCAACGATGCTGGCGGAGGTGGAGAGCCGGAGCTTTACTTATCGCAACTCGGACGCCCGGGTGGAGCAGGCGACCTTGGGCAACCTGGCGGGACTTTATGGGGCCGGTTACTTGCCGCATTTGCCGGTGGAGTTGGAGTAAGCCCTGTCACACTCTGCCCGGCCGATGTAGACTCAGATCATCACGGAACATCGGCGTGTCACGGCAATCATTGAACGAGAAGACGATGGTTTTTTAGCGCTTTGCCCAGAGTTCGATCTCACCAGACAGAGCGATACCCTCGAAGAGGCGCGGAGTAATTCGGTGGAAGCACTGACGCTTTTTTTTGAGATGGCTGACCCTTCGGAAGTCGCGGAGCGTTATCAGCGGGAGGTCTTCGTCACGCAGGTTGAGGTTCCCGTTGCGTAATCGGCCTTCGAAGTCAGCGAATAATTGGGCCGCGCCGGCGGGTTGGGGCATTTGGAGAAGCCAATGTGCCCCACCGCTCGCGCGGTAGGCTAGGCTTGGCTGCGATTTCGAAAGAAGCGGGCAGATCGATTATTTAGACGCGGTCCATGGCTAGGAATTCCTGGATGTGCGGGTGCTCGGCTTGGTCGAGTTCGGAGACCGGGCCGAAGTAGATGACGCGACCTTCGTGAAAAAACACCACGCGGTCGGCGACTTTGCGCATTAAGGCTAAATCATGGGTCACCACGAGCGAGGTGAGCTGGAGTTGCTGCTTGAGGCGGAGGAGCAGGTCGCCGAGATGGTCGGACATGATGGGGTCGACCATGGTGGTGGGCTCGTCGTAGAGGACGCATTCGGGCTGGGCGGCGAGGGCGCGGGCAATGGCGATGGCGCGTTTGTAGCCGACGGCGAGGTCGGTGGGGTAGAGGTCCCGGGTGTCCAGCAAGTCGACCATTTCAAGCAGGCCGTTGACAACGTCTTCTTTATTTCCCAAGTCGTAGTCGTCGCGTAACTCTAGAGAAGATAGGATGTTCTCGCCGACGGTGAGCGAATCGAAGAGCGCGCCATTCTGAAACACCATGGTGACTTTGCGCCGAATTTGGCGCATTTGCTTGTCGGTGAAGTCGGTGATGTCGCGGTGGGAAACGATGACTCGGCCCTGGTCCGGCTTGAGGAATCCCATGATGTGTGCCAGGGAGACGGACTTGCCCACGCCGCTGCGCCCGATGATGGCCACCGTCTCTCCGGCATTCACATGAAAATTGGTATCGACTAAAACGGGGCGGTCGAACGTCTTATAGACGTGTTGGAATTCGACATAGTGCGGAAAGAGCTCAGCCATTTAGCTTCCGGCCTCCACCGTAGCCCAGATTGCGCGCCAGTCGCCGGGGGTGTTGACGTTGGTAACGAGGCGCGGATCGGGAAGGGGCCACTCGGCGATCCGCAGACGCTCGATGACCCGGCGGACGGTGAGTTCACCCTTGCTCAAGGCGGAGGCGAAGACCGGCAGGCAGCGGCGATGGTAGACGGCACAGAGGGGCTCGCGGCCGTGATGGCTCAGGGCGACCACGGCATCGGCATCGGAATCGACAGCAAGCAACTCCTTAAGAGCAGCGGCGGACAGCCAAGGCATATCGCAAGCCACGATCAGACTGCGCTGGGCAGTGGCAGCGGTAAGCGCGGCGACGATGCCGGCCAAGGGACCTTGGCCTATAACTTCGTCCTCAATCAACGGCCAGCCCAGGCTGCGGTAGCGCTCGCGCGGGCCTACCAAGGTCGCCGAACCCGCCGCCTCTCGAACCACTCCTGCGACGTGGGCTACCATGGCCACGCCGCCGATCGGCAGCAAAGCTTTATCGCGGCCCATCCGCTGGCTGCGGCCTCCGCACAAAACGAACCCCTGGCTCACTTTCGCATGATAGCACTCTGTTATAATTCATTGATAAGAATCATCTTGACTCGCATTACTCTATTTCTCTTCTGCACCCTTAACGCCGTCGCCGCCGACGTGGCCCGCCCGCCGAAGGTAAAGACCGTGCTGCGGGTGGATCCGGCTACGGGACGGCTGGTGCGGTCGAGCTATGCGCTCGCGAGCCCGGCGCCAGTTCTGGCCGCTCCGAAGGCCCCGGTGACGCGCATCGTCGAGCCAATGGTAATTGAGCCCGCGCCGGCCGAGCCACGCAGCATCTCGGCGTCCGGCATTGTCGCGCCCGTCCCGCAAAGACGGCGGGCCGTTCAAATGGCTTTTCCGCCCGCCCCGGACCGCATTCGCGCCATCGTCGACGAAAAGTCGAAGCAACACGGGCTCGATCCGCTGCTGGTGCATTCGGTGATCCGCGCCGAGAGCAACTATAACCCCTACGCTATTTCGGCTAAGGGGGCCGAGGGGTTGATGCAGTTGATCCCGTCTACCGCGCGGCAATACGGCGTGCGCAACTCGTTTGACCCGGAGCAGAACATTGAAGGTGGCATTCGCTATTTGAAGTACCTGCAGACCCTGTTTGCCGACGAACGGCTGGTGCTGGCGGCTTACAATGCGGGCGAGGGTGCGGTGGCGAAGTACGGATGGATCCCCCCTTACGCCGAGACCCAGGATTACGTCTACAAGGTAGGGCGGTACTATGGCTTGGCCAGGAGAGAACAAGGCCCGCCGCTAAAGCCGGCGGAGACGATAGCGAAGCCCGTGATTGTCCCGCCAGTTTTACAAGAATTCGTTGACGGCGAAGGGCGAATCCATATAACATTACGGCAGGTTAACGAATAACGATCTGCTCACGATAGCCGCATCTGCGGGTTTAGATCGCCCCCGCAGATGTGGGCAAGACAGGGTATGCTAGTGGTCATGGCCCGAAGCCAAAATCGGCGACTTCCCCAGAGCCTTCTTGCTCTCGCTGTCGCCACCGCAGCCTTCGCTCAACCCGTTGAATCCGTGCGCGATGTACGTTTTACGTCGGAGCCTACCGTCACGCGCGTGGTGATTGCCCTTTCGGGCGAAGCGGTTTACCGGACTGAGCGCATCGAAAACCCTGACCGGGTCTTTTTTGACTTGCCTCGCTTCGTGCCGCGTCTGGCGGCCGGGAAGCAGAGGAGCGCGCAATTGACGGTGAACGACCGGCACATTCGCCAAATTCGGGTGGCGGAAAACCAGCCGGGCTTGACGCGGCTGGTGTTCGACATGGAGTCGCCGGAAGTGACTTACAAGGCGACGTTGGCGCTCGATCCGCCGCGGCTGATCGTCGAGTTCCGTTTGGATGCGGCGGCTCCTTCCCGAACTCTCGGCAAGCAGACCGTGCTGATCGCGACCGACTCCCCGCCATCTGAGGTGCGTCCGTTTAAGCCCTCTTCCCTGCCCGTCCGCATGACCCACCGACAGCCGGTGATCCTGGTGACGGCGCTGCCGGACATACAGCCTTACCCGCGTATTCCCGCCCGGGCGCTCGTGCTAGGATCACCGCTTTCTTACATTGGTCCGCCCCCGCCGCCAGTACGGCAGGCACCGGTGGTGGCCAGGATGATACCCCCCAAGATTGTGATCGTTGAGGATCCTCTGCCGCGCACCGCCTCACCAACCGGATCACCAACGATGAGCGCGAGCATTCCGAAGCGCATCCCGACCGAAGCAATTCCGCCCCCGGTGATTGACCGCTCGCCGGTGCCCGATCGCTCGATGATCCGTGCCCTGGGCCTGAAAGTAAGCCGCATCGTGATCGACCCTGGCCACGGCGGGCAGGACTACGGTACATCGAGCTCCACGGGTCTGCACGAAAAAGAGCTGGTGCTGGACGTCAGCAGACGGCTGGCCACCCTGTTGCGCCAGAACCTGGGCGCGGAGGTAATCCTCACGCGCGGCGACGACGCGTTCGTGTCGCTCGAACAACGGACGATCCTGGCCAACGAGAAGAAAGCAGACCTGTTCATCTCCGTACACGCTAACTCTTCGCCGGCACGCTCCGCATCCGGCATTGAGACCTTTTATTTGAACTTTTCCGCCTCGCCCGGTGCGCTGGAAGTTGCGTCGCGCGAGAACGCGTCATCCCGGAAGAACGTGCACGATTTGTCCGACCTGCTGCAGAAGATTGCGCTGAACGCGAAGCTCGATGAGAGCCGCGAGTTCGCCAACAAGGTGCAGAACGCGCTGGTGGTGGGCGACAAAGGCAATCGGAACCGCGGCGTGAAGCGCGCACCGTTTATTGTGCTGATCGGCGCCGATATGCCAGCCATCCTTACGGAGATTGGCTTCGTAAGCAATCCGGCCGAAGAAGCCAACCTGCGCCGTCCGGACTATCGGCAGAAGCTGGCCGAGCAGATCTTCAATGGCGTCGCCGGCTATGCCACTTCGCTGAACCCCATGCAGGTGGCCCAGCGCGGCCAGATCGACACTGCCGCTCAAGAGTAATTGGGTGCACAAGAGTAACTACTTGCCGAACGGGATCTCGTAGTAATAGAGTTCCTTGTTCGTGGAAGGCTCAAAAATACCGGTGAGATACAAACGCGACGAAGTGGTATGGCGCGCCTGGAAGTAGAAAAATCCGTGGGCGGTTTCGCCCGGCGCAATCACCTTGGCGGCCCAGGCGCGGGCTTCGATTTCGGGCCCGTTGAAGGGGTTCTTCTTGGTGCGGCGCGGGATCGGCAACGGCCGCGGGCCGAGGTTGGGCTTGGTGGGGCCAACGCGCGAAAGCAAATCCTGGTAAGGCGTATGGTCGATTTTGCCCATGCCGGGCTGAATGTACTGGATCGCCATCTGGTCGACGCGGATCGCCTGCGGGCGCGTGTTTTGGATGATCACCAGTACGGGCAGCACTTCGAATTGATTCGGGTTCAGCTTGCCGAAGGCTTTCTGGGTGAGCGCTTCGGTGTCGAAAGCCTGGGCGGCAATGGTGACGCCGTCCAGCTTTTGGTTAAATTCGTAGGAATCGATGGGGCCGGGCTTGAAGGGCCCATCTTTGTCGAGCGAAAACGCCATCCAGGCGAGTGGAGCCAGTAAAATA
>JBBQQS010000409.1:0-5085 GCA_038215525.1 Bryobacterales bacterium | reverse complement strand
CTTCAGGCCCGTCGCGGCTGTAATCCTCTGGCAGACCTCGGCATCGGTGAGCCCATCTTGCCCCTTCACCAGCGCAAACGACATCTGGTTCCGCTCCCGGCCCACAAAGGTGATGGCTTGCGTGTAGCGGGTATAGAAGACGGGCAGATTGACGAACGGCGCCTCGGAATCGACGATGGCCACGATCCGCACTAGATGGTCATTCAGGTCCAGTGTGCGTCCCAGTTCGAACGGCTGATTGGGAAAGAAGAACTTATACCCCGTCTGGTCAATAGCGATCGTTTCGGGGCTGCGCAGTTCATTCCAACTGCCCAGCAGCACCTTGCGCGGCGCGCCCACCAGGGTCGAATCGTCCAAGCCCATCAGGATCACCCCGCGGAACTTGCCGTCGGCTCCTTTAGCGCGCGACGTTCCTTTGAAGAGCGGCACGGCCCACTCGACGCCCTCTACGCCCCGGATCCGGAACAGGTCCTGATCGGTGAGCGCCTTCACCTCATCGAGGTATTGGGTCTTCGCGTCCATCACCCAGATGCCGGCGTCTTTGACGTCCACAATCTGGGAGCGGGTGCGGTTCATAAGGCCGCAGAAAATCGATACCTGATGCGACATCAGGAAAGTGGAGAATGCGATGGCGAAGATCATCCCAAGGTACTTGGCACGATCGCCGGTGAGCATTTGCCAGGCGACAAAATTCATGATACTCCTTTCTCAAACATGACTCAATAGATTGAACGACGTTCAAGGAAGATGCAAAAAAAATCACTCGCGGCGGATTCCCGCAATGAGAATATCCACTTGACGCTCCACGAGCCGGCTGCGCTCTACAAAAGGAAAGCTATGCGCGATCGTCACCGCCGAAACTAAGCCATGGATACTCACCCAAAGCGCTTGCGCCACTTCATCCGCATCGGTCAGCTCAACCCGCATACTGCCCGTGGCGATGTTCACGCCAGTTAGGGTCCGCAGACAGCCAAAACAAAGCTCGCCTTCCGTGTGGAAGACCTCCAGGATCTTGCTGTCCGGCACAATCGGTTTACTGAACAACACCCCATAGTGATGGGGATGATCCAGCCCAAACTCGATGTAAGTGCGCAAGGCGCGGCGCAAACGGTCGATGGGCGGAGACGTGTCTTCACTCACTTGGCGCATGCGGGCATTGAGTCGATGGAAGGTCTCGCGGACCAGTTCGGCCATGATGGCGGCCTTGTCATCGAAGTAATGGTAGAGGATTCCCGCCGAGCACCCGGCCTTCTCGGCGATTCGGCGCACCGATGTTGCGTCATAGCCCTCGCGGACAAACAGCTCCCGCGCCGCATCCAGGATCTCCTGTCGCAGCGACTCACGGTGCAGCGCTCTTCTAGAGGGCAGAGTCATTGAACAGTGTTCAATCTAACAGGAGCGTGACGAAAATGCAATCCCCCCTTGTCCCTTAAAAATAATCCATCTGGCCGTCGATGCCTGTTATCTACAGTCAACGAGGGCCAACCGGCCACAACCAATTCTTTTGGAGAATCAAACATGATGAAAAACCTTACACTCGTGGCGCTTGCTTTTGCCACTCTCGCCATTGCCCAACCTTCCGGGCGCATCCGCGTGCTGCACGCCTCCCCCGACGCGCCCGCTGTCGACATTCTTGTCAATGGCACGGTCGTGATTGAGGCTCTACCCTATCGCGAATACACCGAGTATCTGGCCGTTCCCGCCGGCGCTCAGGAGATTCGGGTCAACGTCACCGGAACCGACACTACTGTTCTCCGGGCCAACCCGATGGTGGTTGCCGGAACCGACTATACGGCGATCGCCACCGGCTTCGCGACGCCCGCCCGTACGCCCGCACTGGATCTGCTCTTACTGCGCGATGACAATACGCTCGCGACGGACAACCGGGTGAAGCTGCGTGTGGTGCACGCTGCCGCCTCCGCCCCCGCGGTCGATGTTTACCTGACGACGCCGTTTGAAACCATCCGCGACAAGCAGCCCGGCCTCGCCAATGTCTCCTTCGGTGGCGTTTCGCCCTACATCCCGGTCCCCGTATCTCTTTACCAGGCGCGGGTGGCCCTCGCCGGTACCAAGACGGTCGCCATTGACTCGCACCGGCTCGTCACCTGGAACAACATGATCCGCACCCTAGTCGCCGTCGACAACCGCGGCGGCGGCGCCCCGTTCGAACTGCTACTCCTGCCCGACCGCAACTAATCGCACCTAACGGCCCCGCGCCACGCATCGGCCCGACGGGCTGGTGAGTGGCGCTTTCCAACTGGCGCCCAGCCACCAAGACACGGAAGGTGCCGGGCGCGATCGATTTCGGCGAAGGCCGAGAGCGCGGGTCGGACAACTAGCTGTCGCATGGGCCCAGTCTAAAAGGATGTGAATTACAATGAGCGTCTGATGACCCACCACGAATCCATCCAAACTTACACCGCCGCCATCAGCGCTCTCGACGTTGGCGCTTTTGCCGATTGCTTCATCCAGAAATGCGAAATCAATGACCCGGTCGGCGCGCCGGTCATCCACGGCCACGATGGCGCCAAGGCCTTCTTCAACGGCATGGCCGCTCTCCTCAGCAAGATAGAAATGAAGCCCGTCGCCATACACGTGGGCGGCACCCGCGCCGCCTTCTCCTGGACCATGGTCGCCGAAGGCAAGCAAGCCAAAAGGCTACTTCTGAAGGCATCGACGTCCTCGAATTCGACGAAACCGGCAAGATCATCCGCAGCTGGGGCTACTGGAACCCAGGCCCATTCGTCGCTGCGCTGACGGCTTGATTCCAAGCGCCAAGCGGCGCAGGTAGTGCGTCGAAACACGCTACTGGGCTTGCTTGGTGCGAATGAACTCCACCAGCCGCCTCACGCGGACCAAGCCAAAGTCCTGATCGTTTTCCACGCGATGAAACACCGGCCCCCACACCGGCATTTCCCGCGTCCCATGGACCAAACGGGACTTCGCCTCCCCCAGAATCATCTTTTCGAGGTCCGCGGCCGGGAACTTGCCCTTACCCCGCTTAGTGAGCGTCGTCAGGTCCGGCACGGGGTTCTTCAGCGCCGCCGCCACCGGACCTTGCCCCTTCATATCGCGCCCGTGGCAGGAAGCGCAGTAGGCTTCGAAAAGCTCCTTCCCATTCAATGAAGGGATCAGCTTGCGGGGGGATTGATCCTGCGCGAGGCCGCCGGCGATGAGCATTGCGAGGGTAAGTTGGCACAACATACTATTCTCTAAGCACGTTGCGTACCACTTCAACCCCGCAAGGCGCGCTCGCGGTCGAGGATGGTGCGTTTGCGCGCCAAGCCCCAGCGGTAGCCGCCCATTTCTCCGGTGCCGCGAATCACGCGATGGCAGGGAATTACCAGCGCCACGCGGTTACTGGCGCAAGCCCGCGCCACCGCGCGCGGGGCCTGGGGTCCGCCCAAAGCAGCGGCGACTTCGCCGTAGCTTTGCACCTCGCCGTAGGGAATGGTTTGCAGATAGTTCCAAACGCGCATCTGAAAGGCAGTGGCCTGAATATCGAGGGGCAGATCGAGTTGCGGCCGCGCACCGGTGAGGTGTTGGGTCAAACGGTCCACCCAGCGGCTAAAGTCCGGGTGAGCGGGCGTGGCCATGGGCGTGAGTGGCGCGGCGGGATACTCGCGCCGTAACATGCCCAGTAGTTCTTCCGCGCTCTCTCCGAATTGGACAAAGCAAAGGCCGCGGTCCGTGGCGCCGATCATCATCAAGCCCACCGGAGTCGCGACCGCGGTGTGGGTGATCGGTACCGCTTCGCCCCCGCGCCGGTATTGCTTCGGCGTCATCCCCAGCCGCGTATCGGCCCGTTCGTAAACCCGGCTCGCCGAGCCAAAGCCGGCTTCGTAGACCGCCTCAGTAACGTCACCGGCGCTCCGTAAACTCGACTTCAACCGCCGCATCCGGCAAGCTTCGACATACTCCTTCGGCGTTACGCCAATGGCCGCTTTGAAGCGGCGTTGTAAGTGGAAAGTGCTCAGTCCGGCACGCTCGGAAAGCACCTGCAACGGCAAGGGCTGGTCGCAGTGGGTTTCAATAAATCGGCATAGCTCCTGGATGCGTTCTTCAGTATTCATGAGTCGAGCTTAGAGTAAGTGCCGCCGCGACAGCTATCCGTTTCTTGCGCCATTATTGGCGGGAAAAGTAAGAGTAACCGGCCAGACCGAATCCGATGGCGATCACAATCGCGCGCACCACGGTCACCTTTAGCCTGCGAGCGACCCGCGCACCCACATAGCCGCCCACGGTTGCGGCCAGAGCCATCAAGATGGCATATTTCCAGACAATCACGCCGGCCAGCAGGAAGACAATCACCGTGGTGGCGTTCATCATGCCGGCCAGTACCGACTTCACCGCGTTCATTTGGTGAATATTGGGGATGCCGACAAAGGCCAGCGAACTGAGCATCAGAATCCCAATGCCGGCACCGAAGTAACCGCCATAAATGCCCACTAGCAATTGAAGAAAGACGATGGTGGCGATGGTGCGCGGTGTCGGCTTTTCGCGCGCCACCGCTCCCAAACGGCGCGAGATCCAAGGTTGGATCAAAAGGAGGATCGTGGCGCCGAGCAATAACCAGGGCACCAGATTCGAGAAGACCCGCTCCGGCAAGCGCGCCACCAGCAGCGAGCCGATAATGCCCCCCAGCAAGCTGGGCGGGCCAAGCCGCCAGAGATGGATCCGGCAGTCGGCTAGTTCGCGACGATAGCCCCAACTGGCGGCGAGCGAGCCGGGCAGCAGAGCGAAGGTGCTGGTGGCGTTTGCGGCTATCGGGCCTATGACCAGCAGGAGGCTCGAAAAAGTAAACAGCGTGCCACCGCCGGCAATCGAATTGACGGCGCCGGCAATCGTGGAGGCGACGGTGAGTAAAGTCCATTGGGCTACGGGTTCGAGCATGCTTGATCTTCGAGCGTATCAGGCGGAGCGGGCTTTGGGCGGCGGTGAGGGTCTTTCGGGCTGCCGCTTTTCGGGTTGGGGCTTATCGGGCTGCGGTAGCGGGAGGGCGTGGCAGGGGACGGGGGTGATGCGGTCCGGCCCGAGGATTTTGGTGACGAGGGCGAGGTCTTGTTTGTGGGCGGCGTCGAGGGG
>JBBQQS010000408.1:0-5089 GCA_038215525.1 Bryobacterales bacterium | reverse complement strand
GTCAGTCCCTGCGTCTGCGCCTGGAGAGAAATGGCGATACCCGCCGTCAGCAATAAAAATGGAGTGATGCGCATCTTAGTTCTCCCCCTCCATCTTCAAAGCCGGCAGGAAAGTCACTCGACCCTCTGCCCCATGCCACATCCAACCCGGCCCATCTTCCGTGGGCTCGGCCAAAAGAAACAAATCGCCCGCCCCTAACCGATGCAGCCGCGCCGCCTCGAGCCCCGCGGTAACTTCCCGCACCACCTGTCCACTCTCTAAGTCCAACACCGCCATCGTCGCGTGCTCCTCGCCGCGCCGCAGTAAGTAGATCCGCCGCCCATCCGCCGATCCCGCGTAGTCATCGGCCGCCTCGCTCAGTAACACCCTTACCGCCGGTGTTTCCGTCAGTCGCTCGATACTCAACAGCCGTCCCGCCGCCCGATCCGCCACCAGCAACGCCCCCTCGCCCCGAAAGCGCAAAGGCCCCAAATCCGCCCCTTGATATACTGCCGGACCCAAGCCGCTCTCCGTCACCAACCGTACCGCGCCATCGCCGAGCCTCACGGCCACCAGCCCACGCGAACTTATGGCTAAATCAAGGGCCTCACCGAACTCACTACCCCACACCATTCGCCCACCATTCCGCACCTCCAGGCGCGTCCCAAACAACAGCGCCGAAAACACGCCATCCTCCGAAAAGGCCGCCCGATCCGGCGTCGCCACTAACTTCGCCAACATTACCGGGCCTTCGTCCGTCAACGACACCAGCGAACTGCCAACGCCATCCTCCACCAGCGCCACCCGGCCGCCCGGCGCAACCTGCACCTTGCGATAAGTCGCCATGGGTTCGTCCGCCCGCGTGCTGCCCGGCAAGCCCACCAGGCGCCGCAGTTGCTGGTCCGTACTCACCCAACCTACCGACGGCAGGCTCTGTGCCATCGCCAACGAAGTAACAAAGAAAAGTAAGTAGATGTTCATAGGTTTCTCCTTCTCACTTACCGGCGCGGCAGCACCTGCACGCCACCTGGACTAATGTCGATCCGCAAACCCGGCGGCGTCGCCGTAGTGATCACCGGCCCGCCGCCAACCGGGTCCTTCTTGCCGCCGCTCGCCAGCGCCGCGCCAATCCCCGCACCCGCCGCCACCGCCACAATCGCCACAATCGCTCCCGTCGATAGCCCCGCCGCCGCCGCCGCAATATTCGTCTGCGTCACCGACGCCGTTACCGATTGGCCTTGCACATTCCCGCTCACCTTCAGCGCATAATTGCCCGCCACCTTGTTGGGTGTAAATGTCACCGCCGCGCGGCCCGCGTTATTGGTGGCGAGCGTCGTCACTTGCGATCCGCCCACAAACGAGCCACCCGCCCCCTGGCTCGGCAACGTGAACGTCAGCAGCACCCCGGCCACCGGCTTATCATTCTCATCCCGCACTTCCATCACCGCCTGCGACGTCGCGCGGCCCTGCTTCACGTTATGTTGATCGCCCTCTCCGCGGATCACCACCAGGCGATACTTCCCCGCGTCCGTCACCTCCTGCCCGAATGCCGGACTCAAGAGACTAAGCGCCACACAGCTGATTGCCGTCCACCGTTGCCTGACCATCATGATTTCCTCCGTGAGAACCCATGGGGAGTATATACCGCCCTCAATCAAAGAAGCGGAAAAACTAACGCATTTGTGACAGGATCCCCTCCACCCGCCCCAAATTCTCTCTCGCCCGGCCCGAAAACTCGGCATCAGGCGCCAGCCGCACAGCCGCCGACAACGCCTTCTGCGCTTCCCGCAAATCATCCCGGCGCTGATCGCGGTCAAACAAGTACATCCGCGCCTGCCCCATCAAGTTATAGGCAAACGCATCCTCCGGATCAAGCTCAATCGCCTTCTTACACGCCGTCACCGCCCGCGCAAAATTCTCGAGCTGCAGTTCACAACTGCACAAGCCAAAGTACGCCGACGATTGCTGCACCCGGTGCTGCCGCTTGAAGCCCGCATTCCGCTTCGACGCCCCAAAGCCCACGAAGTAGTAGGCCAACACCTCTGGCAACTTCGCCTGAAAGTCCGCCAATTGCAGATACCGGCGAAAGTCTTCGATCGCCGGCGTCCATTGCTTCAAATACCGCCGCGCATCGGCCCGGCTGAAGTAGCCCATCGCGTGTTCCGGATTCAGCTCAATCGACCGATCGGCTGACCGCTCCGCATCGGCGAAACTTCCCGATAGCAAATAGGCTTCCGCCAGCAGCGAATGCGCAAAGGGATCTTTCGGATTCTGCCGCGCCGCCTCGCTCAATTGCCGCACGGCCTCCGGAGCATCGCCCACTTCGAGTAGGATTGCCCCCCACTGCGACCGCGCTTCGAACCGGTCCGGATCCAACTGCACCGCTTTCTTGCAAGCCGCCAGCGCCGGGTCCGTCTCGCCCAGGTTCTGCCGCACCCGGCAAAGCTGCAGCGCCGCCAACCCAAAGCTCGCGTCTTCGCGCAACGCCCCGGCCAGCAACTGCTCCGCTTTGCGCCATTCCGCCACGCCCCGCTTGCGCCGGTAGATCTCGTAGCCTTCGTCGTAAAGCTTCTGCGCCGCCGGCTTCACTTTACGCATATAGACCAGCCGCAACGTCACGGTCTGCGTCTGCCCGGGAATCACCACCACTTCCCGCACAACCGGCTCATAACCCATCCGCACCCCACGGATTATGTGCGGCACATCCGGCACCAGCCCCGGTACCGAAAGCTTCTCGCCGGCCTTCAATTTCCCCACCAGCCGATCGTCCACATAAACCTCGACCTCGTCGAGATTCGCCTCCACCACAATCGTCCCGTTCTCGAGTTCCTTCGTCCCCGGCGTAGTCAATTGCTTACGCCTCACCGCCGAATATCCCAGAATCATGTCATCCGGAAAGTCGCCGTGCTCGCGCGGATTCTGCTTCACCCCCACTCGAATCGCATGCGCGCGCACTTCGCGAGTAACATAGTGAATCAACTCATCCGCCGTAATTACCCCGTCGCGCGGCTCCGCATCGGCGTCCCCCGCCCAGCCTTGCACTAAGTAATAAGAAAACAGGCCAAATCCCTTGGCTAACTTGGCGTCTTCATGGCTACGCTCCTGTTGCCGCGAAGAAGTAAGGGTCAGGAACCCTCGTGGCAAGTTACTCAGCGTGCTATAAACCGCTTCATCGGTCGATTGCGGCGTAATGCGACCGGAGTGACACGCATCCGTCAGCAACACCTTCCATTGTGCCTTCACGTCATTCGCGAGAATGTCGCCCAGCCGTTTCATCGGATAGCCGGTCTCGTTGGGGCGAGTCAAGTCAAAGTCCCGCGGCGCCAGCATCCCGCCCGCCGGAGTAACCACCCCATGCCCCGCAAAATAGACAATCACCCGGTCCTCGGGCTTCGCCGTCACCGCCAGCCATTTCGTCAGCGCTTCTTCGATCTTCGCCCGCGTCGCATCCCGCCCAATCAGCTTCCGCAGATTCTCCGGCGGAATATTGCCGCCTTCGTTGCTCAACAAAATGCGCGACACCGCCTCGGCGTCAGACTCGGCGTAATCCAGTTGCTTATCAGCCGGCAGATTCGGATACTGCCCCACCCCAATCACCAGTGCATAGCCGCGCGGCACCGCTACCGGCTTCTTCAAATCCTCCAGCTTCGCCTCTTGAAAGCGGATCGCCCGCTCTCGCACGTCCTGGGCGTACAAGCCCGTCCAGAACCCAAACACGACCGTGCTCAAAACGACCAACGCTCGGGATCGCATCATGTCGCCATTGTAACCTCAAAAAGTACTAGCAGGCATACCGACCGGGATTCCGGGGGGCCCCACACCGCGCTCACTCGCGTTCGCTTGCCACGTCGGTGCTATGTCGCGCCGCGCAGGTCGGCCAGCGCCTTGGCGACGGCACTTTGGGCGCGCTCCAGGTCCGCCAGCGACAGGGTAACCAGAACCTTATCCATGTCCTCCCCGGTGCGCATCATAATGCGCAGGTGCGCCGAGGCGAGGCGCATGCACCACGGGTCAGTCAGCGGCACGCCGCTCGACTTCGACAATTCGAGCAGTAGCGGATGCGGCAAAGCAATCACCTTTTCCTGCGTTTCGGTTTCCTGAGTACTGGTGCTGGAGCGCAGCTCAAACTTCACGTCTACCGTATCGGCGTGGCGAATGGAGATGCCCGTCTGCAGCCAGCGGAACTCGACTTCCCAGTCGCGCCCAAACGGATCGGCGACCTTGAAGTAACGGCTGTTAAAACGGGAAGTGGTCTCTGACGTCATACCCTTCCAGCGTAACACTGCTCTTTTAACACTCCTCTTTATTGAAAGAGCTTGCGTTCGCGGCGCAGGAAGGCGGGAATGTCGATGTCGTCCTTGGGCGGCTCAGGCTTGCCAGGCTCAGGCTTGCCAAACTCGGGTTCGGTGGCCGCAGTGGTATTGACAGAACTGGTCTCGACGACCTCGGGGCCGCTCTCGGAGATGCTCTCGAAGCGGCTCATAAAGGCGGGCCGCTCGCGGCGGAAGAACTCAAAGCGCGGCGGCGCCGGCGTGGGAGTGGCCGGCTCAACCGGGGTGGCCATCAGCGGCTCGGGCTGCGGCACGGAGTTGGGGAGCGACGGCGGCGTCAGCGCGGGTTGGCGCACAGATTCGCGGCGCAGGGTTTCGGCCGAAATCGGCGAGGGAGCCTGACGCGCGGACGCCGCCCAGGCGGGCTCACTCCGCGAAGGCAATTCGATGATCTCCGGCTCCTCGATTTTCACCTCCAACTCGGAGGCGAAAAACTGCTCTTCCATCAGTTCTTCGGGTTCGGCCTGGAAGCGCATCTGCGGATCGGAAGTGAGGATGGGCGTATCGACGATGCTGGGGTAGAATGACTTGCGTTCAATGGCCGGTAAATGGGGACGATTGAAGCCCGTGGCGATGACAGTGATCTTGACGATGTCGCCCAGCGCTTCGTTCATCACCACGCCGAAGTTAATCTGCACGTCGTCGTTCTTAGCCGACTGGCGAATCAGGGAGCAAGCGGCGTTGACGTCGTGAATGCCGAGTTGGCTGGAGCCCGTGAGGTTGATGAGAATGCCGCGCGCACCTTCCACGCCGCCTTCTTCCAGCAGCGGCGAACTGAT
>JBBQQS010000407.1:0-5096 GCA_038215525.1 Bryobacterales bacterium | reverse complement strand
CTTTCCGGCGCCACTTCGAGCACGTCGTTGATCAAATCGGTTTCGAGCACCGTGGCAAAAACTGCCTCCATCGTGAGGCGCGGCGAATTGTCGTCGTCCAGCGTGCCGGCCGCTTCGATATCGAAGCCGCTTTCGATGATTGTGCCGTACTTCGCCAAGTGCTTCAGGACGTCGATGGGCGTTTTCTGGAGGCGATGGATGTCCTCCAGAAGCTCGTATTCGACCAGGTAAATCGAACGGCCCCCGCGCCGGGCCTGCGCTAAATCGAGCGCGTGGATTTGTACCAGTTTGCCGGCTGGGGTCGCCGGCAGCGTCACTTTTTGTACCATCGCCGACCGCTGGTCGGCCGGCAGGTGGGACGCGGCGAGGTTGGCGAGCGAGGTGACAAACTCGGCGATATCGGCGTCGTTGCTTTGCCGGTAGCCGGCAAGCAACGTGCGCAATTTGTCAAAGGCCAGCAGCAGCAGACTCACCAACTCAGGCGTCGGCACCATCTGCCGGCAACGGACCATCTCGAGGACGCTCTCGGCACGGTGCGCCAATTCCCTGATCTTCCGGAAATCAAAGAAACCGGCGCCGCCTTTGATCGAGTGGGCGGCGCGAAAAACGCGGTTCACCAATTGCTCGTCGATGGCCGCGCCGTGCTCTTCCATCATCAGGAGGTCAGACTCGATGGTCGTCAGGTGTTCGCGGCTCTCCGCCAAATACTCCTGAATCAGTTCGTCGTCCAGCGTGGCGGTATTCATGCGTGGGGTGCTCCGCAGCTGTCTACCGGCCGCTTACGCTGAAATGCTGGTGGATGCGCATGGTGGTGAGTAAGTCAAGAATGTCGGCCGAGGCCCGCACGATTGATAACTGGCCGCCGACCTTTTGGAGCGAGTTATGCGAGGCAATCAACAATCCGAGCCCCACCGAATCCACCATCTTGGTCTTTTCGAGGTCGATCACTAACTGGCGCGCGCCATTATTGACTAAGTCGCGTAACTTACCCCGTAACTCGGCCGCCGAGGCGGCGACAATATCGCCCTCGGGTTGAAATACTACCTGCTGTTCGTTTGTGATCATAACTGATTCCCTGCTGCTTGTCTCTCCGGGGCGTCGGGCCCCAATAATCTCACCAGCACGAGGCCATTGCCCCGCGCATTAAACCGGACGCGATGGGCGTACCGGTAGTAAATCGCGATGCCGCGGCCGGAGGTGGCATTGTCGGCCACGGGCCGCGCGCGTTGGGCCCGCCAATCGAAACCAGGCCCTCCGTCGCGTAAGGCGATCAGCACTCGCCGCGGGCCGCCCCGCACCGCGCATAGAATGCACTCGCGCTGCCCCACACCATGCGCCACACTGTTGCCCAGCGCCTCGCGCAAGAGTAACTCCACTTTGAAGCCATCGCGCCCGGCGCAGATCTGCTCGTGCCACTGGCGAAAGCGTTGGACAAAAGCCTCCACCGCTTCGAGCGTGGCCGGAATTTGGGCCCGCAATTCGCCGCCCAGTTCGAGGGCGCGGCTCATTCGTTTACCTCAACGGCTAACAGCAGCAGGTCGTCTTCGGCCGCCCGGACATCGCCCCGCAAGCGCGCGGCGATGTTTTGGGTACTGGCGGCCAGCGGCTCAGCCCGGAAATCGACGCAGGCTTGAATCAAGTGGGTAATTCCTTGTTTTCGGTCCGCGCCTGGCGTGGCTTCGATCATGCCGTCGCTATACAGGAAAAACCGGTCGCCCTTCGCCAGCCACAAATCCTTGCGCTGCAGCACCACCGAACTGAAGATTCCCAGCGGGTCGCTGTTCATTTCCACCACCTGTGCCTCGCCGCTCGCGCTCACCACCAGCAGCGGCGGATGGCCGGCGCTGACTACCGACAGCTTCCGCGTCCGCCGGTTCAAATGCGCATAACAGGCCGTCAAATACTGTTCCGGACCCAGAATCTGCCGCATCACCGAATCGACGCCGCGCATGGAGTCCTCCGGCGAATACAACGGGCCGGTATACTGCCGCAACAATGCCTTGATGGCCGAAGTGAGGAAGGCGGCGCTGGCGCCATGGCCGCTCACATCGGTGACAAAGTAACCGGAGACGTCGGAGTTGACGGCGACCACATCGTAGAAATCGCCACCCGTTTCTTCGAGCGGCTCGTAGTAGACGGCGAATCTCGCCTCCGGATAGTCCTCCGGGCGGACCAGGATAGCCTGCTGGGCTTCCCGCAGACTTTCGAGGCGCGCACGATGTTCCTGCACCAAGGCGCGATTGTTCTGCGAAATCCGCAAGTGCACGCGCACTCGGGCGAGCACCTCTTCGCCGTTCACCGGCTTCGGAATGTAATCGACGCCCCCGATCTTGAGCCCTTGTACTTTGCTGGTGACGTCATCGAGCGCCGAAAGGAAGATGATCGGGATGTCCGACGTCAAAGGGTCGCTCTTCAACCGCGCGCACGTTTCAAAGCCCGTTTCGCCGGGCATGATGATGTCGAGCAGGATCAGGTCCGGCAACGCTGTGCGGCTGAGTTCTCGCGCCGCCTTCCCATTCCGGGCCACGATTGTTTCAAAGCCCTCCGGCTGCAAAATACCTTCGAGCTGGCGAACGTTTACGGGCGCATCGTCGACCACCAGGATTTTGGGCGACGCTATGCCCCTAGCGTGTATAGATGGGGGCTCTTTGCGCTCGAAAGCGGTTTCGGCTTGCAATGATGAGGGCTTCAAGGTCATGCAGGTGGTTGGGACGCCAGACGGCACGTCCTCCTAAGAAACCTATCGGACCGAAAGTACTGACCTTGAATCGATTGTTGGGTTGACGGAAGTTAGGGTCGGCCAGGTCGGCCGAACGGGCTAGGGGGGACTAAGAAAAAATCAGGGCTTGCCGTCGGCCGGCGGCTTAGGAACGGGTCGAGACTCGACACCGCAGTCGCCGTTCATTCAAGTGGGCACCCCAAAACGCGGCAGGATCCAGCGCATCAGCGCATAGTAGCCGGCGGCGAAGATCAACAGCAGCAACCACGAAGGCACACCTGATTGTCGCGCGAAGCGGGGGGCCCTGCACCGGGGTCCTTGGTATGTCCTTGTATTCCCCTCCGATGGGGATCGGGATCTCGGATATAATTCGAGCCGGTCCCTTTTTGACGAAGGAGGTGGACAGCATGATGTGGTGGGCAGCTTTACTTTTGTTTCAGCCGACGCCGGTGCTCGACTTACCGGCCAAGAACCCCTACACTACGGCCGCGGATATCGCCTACGGGAAGCAGTTGTTTCAAGGGCGCTGCGCGGGGTGTCATGGTCCGGAAGGCAATGGCGGCAAGGGGGCAAATCTCGCGGTGCCCATGCTGGGGCGGGCGGCCCAAGATCCGGCGCTTTACCGGATCATTCGTTACGGCATTCCAGATACTGAGATGCCGGGGTCTTTGATGGACCCCCGCGAACTCTGGCAGACGGCAGCCTTTGTGCGGAGCCTGGGCGCCCTGCCGGCGACACCGGTGTCGGGCAATGCCAAAAATGGGGAACGAGTGCTGCGCGGCAAGGCGGGATGCTTGCAATGCCATGCGCTGGGGAACGACGGTGGCCGGATGGGCCCCGCCCTCACCGGCATCGGCGCCCGTCGCAGCGCGGCGCACTTGCGGGCGAAGATTCTGGATCCGGCCTCGGAGGTGCCCGAATCCTTTCGCAGCGTACAGTTGACCACCCGCGACGGCAAAGTGGTGCGGGGGATCCGGCTGAATGAAGATAGCTGGTCGATTCAAGTGCGGGACGCGGGCGATCGCTTTCATTCCTTCTGGAAGGAAGACCTGGCCAAGATCGCGAGCGAGCGGCGCACCACCATGCCGCCCTATAAAGATCGTCTGAATGAGCAGGAATTGGATGACTTAGTCGCTTTTCTGGCGGCGGAGCGAGGTGCGCGATGAAGCTTTGGTTACTCATTCTCGTCCTGCCGTTGTGCGGACAAGTAACTCATGAGCGCCTGTTGCATCAGGAGAAAGAGCCCGGAAACTGGCTGACTTACTCGGGCAATTTCGCGGGCCATCGGTTTTCGCCGCTTAAGCAGATTAATGAGTCTAACGCCAGTAAGCTTGAGCCGGCCTGGGTCTACCAATCGAATTCGCTCCAGAAATTCGAGACCACGCCGATCGTGGTCGACGGCGTGATGTATATTTCCGAGGCGCCGAGCCACGTGACGGCGCTCGATACCAAAACCGGCCGGCCGCTCTGGAAGTACCGGCGGACGATGGCCGAAGATATCCGGGTGTGTTGCGGCCAAGTGAATCGTGGCGTGGCCGTTTTAGGCGACCTGGTGTATGTCGGCACCATTGACGCGCACTTAGTCGCGCTCGATGCGAAGACCGGTGCCGTGCGTTGGGATGTCACCGTGGCCGACTACCGCGCCGGCCTGTCGATTACCGTGGCACCCTTGGCGGTGAAGGACAAGATCATCGTGGGCATCGCGGGCGGCGAGTACGGCATCCGCGGATTCCTGGATGCTTACGACGCCAAAACCGGCAAGCAAGCCTGGCGCTTTTGGACCGTGCCCGCCGCTGGCGATCCGGAAGCCAAAACCTGGGCCGGCGACAGTTACAAGAACGGGTCAGCCGCGACGTGGGTCACCGGCGCTTACGATCCCGAGACCAACCTGGTCTATTGGGGCACCGGCAATCCGGCCCCGGATTGGAACGGCGACGTCCGCGCCGGGGATAACTTATACTCCGATTGCCTGCTTGCCCTCGATGCCGACACGGGTAAGTTGAAATGGTATTTTCAATTTACTCCGCACGACGTACATGATTGGGACGCCACCGAAGTTCCGGTACTGATCGATGCCGAGGTGCGCGGCCAAAAACGGAAGTTACTTCTATTTCCCAATCGGAATGCCTTTTACTATGTGCTCGATCGCACCAATGGCCAATTTCTGATGGGCAAGCCCTATGCCAAGCAGACCTGGGCTACGGGGCTCGACGACAGCGGCCGGCCGATCCGAGTGCCCGGTACGTCGCCCACCGTGGCCGGCACCCGCGTGTGGCCGTCCGTGGGCGGGGCAAATAACTGGTACAGCCCGTCGTATAGTCCGGATACCGGGTTGTTGTATGTCGCGGCGCGCGAATCCGGGGCCATCTACTTCTTC
>JBBQQS010000406.1:0-5103 GCA_038215525.1 Bryobacterales bacterium | reverse complement strand
ATGCACTTAAGTGTCTTTATTCCTTTCACTTACCGGGAAACCGGGGATGCGCGTGGATGCCCCCGAATGGGGGGTCGCTTTTTTCCCCTGCGGAAGGGATTGCGCTGACTGCCGGTGGGCGATTCAGTAAAACAGGGTGAGCCCTTGATGGCGATTGAGAGTCGAGAGGCGGATGCGGCGGAAAGTGCTGACCTGCAAGCCACAACGGCCATCTCTGAGACGCAGTCGTCGGTATTGAAAGCACAGGCGGATTTGCAGCGGATGACGGATCTGTTCGAACATGACGCAATCGCAAAGAAAGAGGTGTTGAACGCGCAGCACCAGGTGGCGCAAACGACGAGCGCCGTTCAATCGGCAGAGGCCGTGCGAGAGCAGGCGCTGCGCAAGCTGAAGATACCGGGACTGCAGCTGGGTACCTCGGCCAGCGCGTGATGGTGCAGGAACCCGTGGCGGGCAAGGTGCTGGCGCTGAGCGTAGTGGAGGTGAGTTCCGCAATGATGTCAATGCGCAGTTGATGACCATCTCCGACTTAAGCCTGTTGTGGGCGATCACGAACATTCCTGAGGCCTATATTCGATTCTGCCGCATCGGTGGCGAGGTGCAAGTGGAGCTAGCGGCTTTCCCTGAAAAAACTCTCCGGGGACGAGTTACTCAAATTGCCGATACGCTCGATGCGCAGATGCGAATCGTAAAAGTCCGCGCCGAATTGAGTAACCCGGCGGGCAGATTTCTGCCCGAAATGTACGGCCAAGTGCGGTACCTGGACGGTCAGCATCTGGCGCCAGTAGTGAATGCGGAGTCATTAGTGCAATTTGGCGGCAAGAGTTACGTGTTTATCGAAGAAAAGCCGGGTAAGTTTATGCGGCGAGAAGTGCAGGTGAGGCGACGGGATTTACTCATTTAAGACGCTTTCGATTGAAGCTTTTCCCGACGTCACTGAGTTACTTTAACGAACTGCGCGATGGCGGCGCGGAGCCCTACACGGCGGTGCTCGAAGGCGCATTAGTGCGTCTGCGCACGTTACTGATGACCTCGTTGCTGGCGATGCTCGGTCTCTTACCCATGGCGCTGTCGAAGGGGATCGGCTCTGAGGTGCAGAAGCCGCTGGCCACGGTGATTATCGGTGGGCTGATGTCGGCCACGGTACTGACGTTGATCGTCCTGCCGGTGCTATACCTGTTGTTTGAAGGCAAGCGGCCGAAAAAGGAAGTGGAGATCTAACCTGATGCCGTTACCGGACGGATTTGTGCAAGCGGTGCGGGAAGCGCGGCACGACTCTGGCCGTCTGCGTTTGCTCGCGCGGGAAGCGCGTGGCTTTGATTGGGAGACGGAAGGCGTCGCACTGGCCCACCAGGCCATTCACTGCGAGCACGTGATCCTCTTCACCGGCCATATGGTGGACACGCCTGATCGCCCTACACCGCGATTTCCCAATGCCAAAGCCCCGTTGGCCGGCGCCGCGATCGAAGCGCAATTGAACGCCATCACCCAGGGCGACAAGACGAATTCCCTCGGCATCGCCGGCGGGGCCAGCGGCGGGGACCTGCTGTTTCACGAAGCCTGCGCAAGTCTAGGCATCCCCACGCGCCTCTGCCTGACGCTGCCCCGAAATCTCTTCATTGCCCGGTCAGTAACGCCCGTCGCCGGCGATTGGGAGAGCCGTTTCCAGTCCGTGGAACAGATAGCAACCACGGCGGTGCTGGGCGATAGCGAGGAACTACCCGCCTGGCTGGCCGCGAAGGAAGGCTACAATGTGTGGGTTCGTACCAACCTGTGGATGCTCGAAGAGGCTCTCTCGCTCGAAGCGCGCGAGGTCCACTTGATCGCGCTCTGGAATGGCGAAGATGGCGACGGGGTTGGGGGAACCGGAGAGTTTGTGCAGTTAGCCCGGCAGGAAGGGGTCCTCACCCATGTCATCGACACCAAACAGCTATTTGGCCTTTAGGGGCCGGGTGATTCTGCCCGGCGAAGTGCTGCCGGTGGGCGTGGTGGTTTGCCGGAATGGCCGAATTGAGGAAGTCCGCCGATCGTCGCGCTTGCCGCGCGACGCCACCGTCATCGAGGGCGAATGGATTTCGCCTGGCTTCATCGATCTACACGTCCACGGCGCTGACGGCAGCGACTATATGGACGGCACGCCCGATGCCGTGCGCCGCGTGAACCAAGCCCATCTGCGCCATGGCACGACGACGATCTTCCCCACCACCACGACTGGCACGCCCGAACAGGTGCGGCAGATGCTCGAAGCCTGCCGCGACGTGCAACGCACTTGGACCCCCGCCGACGGCGCCTATCTGGCCGGTGCGCATCTCTACGGGCCCTACTTTGCCGCGGAAAAAGTCGGTTGCCATTCCACCGACGGACGCCGCGAGCCCTTGGCCAGCGAATACGCGGCCTACTTTGCCCTGGGCATCGTGAAGATCGCCACCTGCGCCGCCGAACTGCCGGGCGCCGAGTCCTTCTACCGCGCGGCGCGACGCCACCAGTGCCTGATCACCTGCGGCCATTCGAATGCCAGTTGGGCGGAGATGGCGCGGGCCTATCGCGTCGGCATGCGGCATGTGGACCACTTCTGGTGCGCGATGAGTTCCGTGCCGTCGTTACGCGCGCGTTTCGGCACGCCGATGCAGGCCAGCATGGCCGAGTTTGTGTTGGCGCACGCGGAGATGAGCACCGAAGTGATCGCCGACGGCGAGCATCTGTCGAAGGAACTATTGGAGTTCGCCTACCGCATGAAGGGTGCCACGCGACTCTGTCTAGTGACCGATGCCAATCGCGCCCTGGGCATGCCGCCAGGCCGCTATCGCTTCGGATCGGGTGACGACGGGCCGTGGTTCGAAAGCAATGGCCGCGTGGGCTTCGTGCCCGGGCAAGGCTTGGCGAGTTCCGTGCTGCCGCTAAGCACCATGGTGCGGCGGATGAAGCAGATGACCAGCGCGCCGGTCGAAGATGTCGTCCGTATGGCGAGCCTGACGCCGGCCGAGCGAGCTGGCATCGCCACCGACACGGGCAGTCTTGAAGCCGGCAAGCGCGCCGATGTGCTGGTGCTCAGCCGCACGCTAACGGTGAAGCGCGTCTTCGTCCACGGGCACGAAGCGGTCTAAAGCTTCTCGCGTTTTTCGAGATTCTGCTCGATGTCCGCGCGTTCGCGCCACACGGGATGGAGCTTCTTGTCGCGCAGCAACGGCAACTGATCCTCAATGTGCGGCGACCCCGGCTGGCTCGCATTGCCGTAGCCCAGGGCACATTGCGCCTTCTGCGGCGCAGCGAATTCAATCGCGCAGACGAAGGTTTCGCCATGCGAGGGGAAGAAGCGATTGCCGCTCTTTTTTCCGAACTGCATCGTGCGGAAGACGCCCATGCGGCCCTGTCCGCCGTTGCCGGGTAAATCGGTTTTGCCGCGGGCGAAGCGATACACCTCGCCCCACGGCACATCCAGACGGCCATAGGTGCGCCGGCACTCTTCGGCCGCCGTGCGCAGCGCTTCCAAGGCGGGCTTCGGTTCGGCAATGCCATAGGCCGAATCGAGGGGACGCGCGGGGTCGTACTTCACGCGCAAATGCTTTTCGATGGTGTCGCCGAGGCCGAAGAAGCGGTCCGCGAAGAGTTGGAAGAGCACCGCGCCTTGGCTGGCGGCTTCGGTTTGGCGGTCCCATTGTTCCAGCACCTTGGCCGCTTCGAGCGTCAACGAATCCGCGCTGCCGCGGGCCGCCGTGAGCAATTCCGGCAACACCGCATCGGCCAATTCCATCCGCGTTGAATGCTTATAGCCCAGCAGTTCATCATAAGTGATGGACTTGTCTTCGGAGATCATCCGTAGCGAGCGCTTGGTGCGGAACGACGTCAGCCGCTGGTTGCCGGGCGCGACATAGGCGAGGTACTTGGCGGGGTCCAGCGGCGGCATCGTGAACTGCCATGGCGGCTCATTGGCGTTCTGATGGAAGCCGCTTGCCGGATCCTTCGACTTGGGCAATTCGTCGTACTTCAGATAATCGGTCCACAAGGTTTTGGAGGTGTTGCCGGGCACCACTTTGTTCCAATCGGCGTAAGTGCCCGAAGGCCGGCGCGCGACGAGGCCATTAAAGACCAGCAGCAGGTGCCCCGCCGAGTCAGCGTAGTTCACGTGCCACATCGGAATCGCTTGCATGCGGAGGGCCCGCTCAAACTCGTCCAACGAGCGAGCGCCGCCCATCCGGAACCATTGTTCAAGCATCTTCGGCCGATCGATGCCGGCCACGCGCATGGCGAGCGTGACGCCTTGCTCATCGAGCACCACGGGCCCATGCACGCTCCGCCGCACCTCCACCTTTTCCTCGCGCATCACGCCATTCGCCTCGCGAATCTTGAGGGTCTTGGTGGCGCGTTCGAAGTCCTTCCATTGGCCGTCGAACTCGTACTTGCCGTCGCGCGTTGTGAGCCGATAGAAGTCCACCGTATCGATAGTGTTCACCGTGCGGCCCCAGCCGGTGGAGCGATTGAAGCCCACAACGGGCACGGGAAAGCCGATCTGCGGGGCACCGTAAAGGTCATAGCCGGGGCCCACCAAGTGGACCTCCATGTAGCTATAGAAGTCCTCCCAAATCAAATGCGGATTGATGATCAGCATGGGCTTGCCGCTCGCCGAGCGCGACGGGCCCACGGCCCAGGTGTTGGAGCCGGCGGCGGCGAGCGGCTCGGCTAAGTCAGGCGCCAGCGCGGCGAGGTTCTTCTTCGCCAATAACGGCGCAGCTTCGGCGCGAAGGCGGGCCTGGCTGCCCATATACATATAGTGAACGGCGCGCAGCGTATGCCCCGCCACGTCCACGCCGCTCACCGGCAATACCTGCCGATACGCGGGGCTGGTGTGTTCGGGATGTGCGGCGGCAAAGGCGTTGATGCCGCGTGCGAAGGCATCGAGGTAGCCACGGAACTTGGGGTCCTGCGCTTTGTACCATTCGGCCGCCCGCTCCGGCACTTCGCTTGTACGTACCCAACGGTCGAGCGAAAGATGATCGCGGCCCTGGGACGGCGCGCCCCAATATTCAGCCCCCCGGCCCCGGCTTTCGCCGTAAAGACGCAACAATAGATCGGCGTGGTTCTGCATCTGCGCCCAGCCGTGCGCGT
>JBBQQS010000405.1:0-5115 GCA_038215525.1 Bryobacterales bacterium | reverse complement strand
GTCGGCGCGATTCCGAGCCGTACCTTTCCGCGGGTGCAGTTCGAAAATTTCTACACCGGTACCGCCATGGGTACCAACAACAACTCGCTGGTGATTCCGCACTCGAAGAACCTCGTAGGCGGTTTATCGAAGTTCGTCGGCAAGCACAGCCTCAAGTTGGGTGCGGACTTCCGCCGGATTCAGATGACCGGCGTCAACTTCGGTAACTCCTCGGGCAATTTCGTTTTTAACGATCAGTTCACCCGCGCCGACTTCCGCAACGGCGATGGCCGCTCCGGCGCTGACTTGGCCGGCCTGCTTCTGGGTGCCCCGGCCGGGGTCGATGGCTTTGTTCCCACGAAACTGTCCCAATTCATCAACTACTACTCGGGGTTCATCCACGACGATTATCGCCTGAATAGCAAGATCACCCTCAACTTCGGCATGCGTTGGGAGCGTGAGAGTGGATTGCTGGAGCGTGACAACAGTATGATTGTGGGCTTCAACCCGAACGTGCTGAACTCGATCAGCGCGGCTTCGCTGGTTCCCACGCGTGGCGCGGCGCAGTTTGCCGGCGTCAACGGCGCGCCCGTCAGCACGGGCCGTCCGAACCAGAACAAGCTGTCGCCCCGCTTTGGTATCGCCTACCAGATGAACCCGAAAACCACCATCCGCGGTGGCTACGGCATCTTCTGGGCCCCCGCCTTCGCTTACACCGGCCCTTATCAGTCGGAAGGCTTTACCGCTTCGACGCAACCGCTCACCACGACGGATGCCGGTCGAACGGCGAACCCCGCCACCAGTCTCGCTTCGGTCTTCTCCGGCGGTCTCGACCGTCCGGTGGGCGCGGGCCTCGGCGACCAAACCGGTATCGGCAAGGCGCTCACCATCATGGATCCCAATGCGCAATCGCCCTACGTGCAGCAGTACTCCATCGACATCCAACGCGAACTGCCCTTCGGCGTCGCTCTCTCGGTCGGCTTCGTCGGTTCGCGCAGCAGCCGTCTCTCGCTGATGGCTGCTGATCGGAATATCAACCAAGTGGAAAGCCGCAACTTTGGCCTCGGCGTCTCGGGTCTCTCCGCTGCCACACCGAACCCCTACTTCGGTAAGGGCGGCGCGGCCGGCATCGGCACCGCCAATGTTTCGCAAGCCCAGTTGTTGCGGCCCTTCCCGGCCTTCGGCAACATCAATTACACCTTTGGCGACTACGGCCGCGCTAACTACAACTCGCTGGTCGTGCGCGGCCAGAAGCGCCTCTCCCAGGGGCTCACCTTCCTCACCGCCTGGACCTACTCCAAAAACCAGGACAACGTCTCTGGTGGCGCGGGTAATAACCTGAACGCCGGCAACGTCGGTCCCCAGAACGCCTACGACACCAACGCCGAATACGGACTCTCCTACTTCGACGCCACCCACCGCCTCAGCATGGCCTACACCTACGAACTGCCTTTCGGCAAAGGCCGTCAGTTCATGGGCAACGCCAACCGCTTCGTCGACCTGGCGCTCGGCGGCTGGAGCATCAATTCCGCTTCGGTCTTCAATAGCGGCTTCCCCATCAACATCCGCCAGAACGCCAACAACAACGGCGTCATCTTCGCGGCTTCCCAACGCCCCAACGCCACCGGCGTTGACCCTTTCGCCGGCGGCAACCTCGGCCAGTGGATCGACGGTGCCAATGGCACCTTCTATCTGAATCGTGCCGCCTTCTCCAATGCCCCCGCGCTCACCTTCGGCAACGTCAGCCGCACCCTCTCCACCCGCGGTTTGGGCCAAGTGAACTGGGACATGTCCATCTTCAAGACCTTCTCAGTTACCGAGAAGTTCAAGGCACAATTCCGGGCGGAAGCTCTGAACGCCATGAACACCCCGATGTTCCGCAATCCGCAGCCGGCTTGGTCGGCTACCAACAACTTCGGCCAGATCACCGCGCAAGCCAACTTCTCGCGCATGATCCAGTTGGGGTTGCGTATTTTCTTCTAAACTCCGAGGAAAGGGGGCCGGCTGGAGCGAGCTTACCCTCTTTCTTTAACCAAAAAGTGAAGTATCGGTATCCGAATACCAAAAACGGGAATATACTTACGTAGATGGCATTCGGGTTACCAAGATCGTAAACTGGTCCAGACTGAGATTTCCACGAGGGAAGACAAGAATATGAAGCAATTGCTTAATCCTAAAATGCAACGGAATCTGCTTGACCGCGGATTCGACCGCCGTAGCTTTGGCCGCCTCGCGACCATGATCACCGCGGGCGCCACCCTGCCCTTTTACAACGAGGCCGCCCTCGCCCAAGGTCTGTCTGCCATGCGTGGACCGATCCCGGCCGATGCCGTGCGCATCAATGCCAACGAGAACCCACTTGGCCCCTGCGACGCCGCTGTCGAAGCGATGTCCAGCGTCCTCAAAAAGGGTGGCCGTTACCTCTACGAGCACACCTTCGAATTCGCCAAGGTGCAGGGCGATGTCGACGGCGTGAAGCCCAACTACGTTATTCCTTACGACGGTTCCAGCGCTCCCCTCCATCAAGCCGTAATGGCTTTCTGCTCGAAGGACAAGCCCTTCGTGATGGCTGACCCCGGCTACGAAGCCGGCGGCCGTGCTGCGGACTTCATCGGCGCCAAGACCATCAAGGTGCCCCTCAACAAGGATTACTCGCACGACGTGAAGGCGATGGCAGCCGCTTCGGCCACCGCCGGCCTCATCTACGTCTGCAACCCCAACAACCCCGGTGGCTGGCCCACCAAGAAGAGCGACATTGAGTGGCTGGTGGCCAACAAGCCCGCCGGCACCATCATCCTCCTCGACGAAGCCTATATCCACCTCACCAAAGAGCAGGTCTCCTCAGACCTCGTGGCCCAGGATAAGGACGTGGTCATTCTGCGTACCTTCTCCAAGCTCTACGGCATGGCCGGCCTCCGCGCCGGTGCCGCCATCGGCCGGCCCGACCTCCTCGCCAAGATCTCGGCCTGGGGCGCCGGCGCTCTGCCCGTCACCGGCATGGTGGGCGCCATCGCATCTCTCAAGGAAAAGAGCCTCGTTGCCGACCGCCGCAAGATCATCGGCGATGTCCGCAACGACCTGTTCTCCTGGATGACCAAAAAGAACTACAAGTTCATCCCGTCCGAATCGAACAACTTCATGGTCGCCACCAACGGCCCCGGACAGAAGTTCGTCGGCGACATGTTCAAGGAGAAGATCCTCGTCGGCCGCGTTTGGAGCGCCATGCCCAACCACGTACGCATCTCGGTGGGTACGCGTGAGGAAATGGAGAAGTACAAGGTCGCGTTTGAAAAAGTGATGGCCTAGTCACCCTGTGGGGCGGGCCCCTTGCCCGCCCCCTGCACCGACTGACCCTCTACTAGCCCGTCGCGTAAGCGACGGGTCACCTTTTGACAACGCATTTTCATGTCCAATTCTCCCTGCTCCGGGTTCGAGAGGGTTATTTATGAGGAAGGTCACGTCCACCTCCACCTCGCCTGAGGTTGATCTGCGGCTCAGAAAATTCTCTTACAGCTGGAAGACATTCACCGGCGATTTCTTCGGTGGACTCATCGCGGCCCTCATCGCCCTGCCATACGGCCTCGCGATGGCCACCCTTATGGGCCTGCCGCCCATCATGGGCCTTTTCACTTCGCTTCTTACCTGCCCCATCACTTTCCTCCTCGGCCGTAACCCCGTTCTCATTGGCGGCACCTCCACCGTCACCGTCCCCTTCATCGCCAAAGCCGTGGCCGACTATGGCTTGGCCGGCGCCGCCAAAATCTCCCTGATTGCTGCCGTCTTCATGATGATCTTCAGCGTTCTCCGTTGGGGCCGCTACATCCTCCAAGTTCCCCATTCGGTCGTCTCCGGATTCTCCTGCGGCATCGGCGCCATGATGATCGTCGCCCAGCTCAAAACCATCTTCGGCCTCGCGATTCCCAACTCCGCCACCCAGCTTTCCACCGTGGCCCAATTCTGGATGGTCATCGAAAAGCTCGACGGCTTCAAGTGGCCGCCCTTTGTCCTGGGTGCCATCGTCATCGGCGTCGCCTTCTTCGTCGCTTCCCGCTCGAAGATGCTGCCCGCCCCGCTCATCGGCGTTGTCGTGGCCGTCGCCGCCAGTTATGCCCTCAGCCTGCACGAAAAGATCGTCGGCCGCCTGCCGCTCGAATTTCCGCCCCTGGCCAGCTTCGTCTGGTCCCCGACTGACCTCGATAAACTCCTTCTCCCCGGCCTCGGCCTCGCCTTCGTCACCTCCGTCAACCTCCTCATCACCTCCCGCGTCGTCGACCATTTCCGCGGCTGGCACAAGCCCATGCGCTCCGCCGACGCCGATGGCGAACTCGGCGCCTTCGGCATCGCCAACGTCTGCGTCGGCATGTTCGGCGCCCCCATCAGCGTGGGCATCCCAGCCCGCAGCTTGGCCAACGTCCGCTGCGGCGGCACCACCCGCATGTCGAACCTCTTCCATGGCCTCGTCCTGATGGCCACCCTCTGGCTCGGCAGCGAATATGTCTCCAAAATCCCCGTCGCCGCCCTGGCCGGCGTCACCGCCTATGTCGGAATCTGCCTGCTGGAGTGGTCCACCTGGAAACGCTTGCCCAAAATGCGCCGCCTCGACGCCGCCGCGTTCCTGGTCACCTCCATCTCCGTCCTGGTGGTGAATGCCGTGATTGCCGTCGGCCTCGGCTGCGCCCTCTACGGTGGCCGCTGGGTGTATGCCCGCTATTTCGCCGGGGAGTCCCGCCCCGTTCCCCAAACCGTGCAGAAAACCGCCTGATTTTTAGCCGTATTGAAGCCAATCGCTCGTCTCCCGAACAAAATCTGGTTAAATTGGAGAGGCCCGTTCATCCAATAATCGGATAGACCGGGACCGATCCGTCTTGAGGAGCGAAAGCTAACTATGTCCGCAGTGGCTGCGAATAGCACCCTCCATCGCACGCTGGAATACTGGCAAGCGTCGATTGGAAAGAAGACCGTCATGGCCGTGACGGGTGGCATTCTAGTTGCCTTTACCCTGGTCCACATGGCCGGGAACCTTCAGATTTATCTCGGTGGCGAGGTGATCAATAAGTATGGGGAACTCCTGAAATCGAATATGGCAGTTCTTTGGGGCGCCCGGCTCTTCCTGTTGGCCACCCTCTCCCTGCACCT
>JBBQQS010000404.1:0-5136 GCA_038215525.1 Bryobacterales bacterium | reverse complement strand
GTTTGAGGAGACCTTTTCGGCGCTCGGCGGCATCGACATCCTGATCAACAACGCGGGCATTCAGAACGAGTCCGTCAGCGACGAGATCGCTACCGCCGACTTCGACCGGGTGCTCAACGTCAACCTTCGCGGCACCTTCCTGTGCGCGCGCGAAGCCCTGAAGCACTTCCTCGCCAACGAGATCAAGGGCGTCATCGTCAATAACTCCTCGGTGCACGAGATTATCCCCAAGCCCACGTACTTGGCCTACTCGATCAGCAAGGGCGGCATGCAAAACCTCACGCGGACCCTGGCCCTCGAGTACGCTAGCCGCGGGATTCGCGTCAACGCCGTCGGACCGGGCGCCATCGTCACGCCGATCAACAATGCCTGGATTTACGACCCGGTGAAGTCCGCCGAAGTGTGCAGCCACATCCCCATGGGCCGCGCGGGCGAATCGGACGAAATCGCCGGAGTCTTCGCGTTCCTCGCGTCTGAGGAAGCCAGCTACATCACCGGCCAGACGCTCTTCGCCTGCGGCGGCTTGACGCTGTTTCCGGAGTTCCGCACCGGCTGGTCGTCTTAGACCCTCATGCGGCAATGCCGAAATGCGGTAAGCGGGTATCGCCATGATTATCCTTGCTGACTCCCGCCGCCGAATCACCCTGCCCTCGACGATCAGTCCCAACCAACCCTTGGACCTGATCGCCGAGGAGGACGGCACTTACCGCCTCGTCCCGCTGGCGACGATCCCGCAACATCAACTTTGGGCCTGGACCCCGGAGGCCCAAAAGAGCATCGCCGCTGGCTTGGCTGACTACCATGCCGGGCGGACGTTTGCCGTAGACAGCAAACAAGGCAAGGCATTTCTTAAAGAACTGAACAAGCCTTGACCTTCATCATTTCCGCGGACTTTTTCCGTGAGGCCCTAACTCAGGAGAAGCCTGTCCAAGCGGCTTTGGGTAAGTTGATTCAGTCGCTGACGCAACTAAGTTTTTCTGAACTAACGAAGCACAAAGGTATTCATCTTGAGAAGCTCAAGGATTTGGCCGATCCGAAGAGCGGTGAGCCGCTCTACTCTCTCAGAGTCACGCTTGCGGTTCGGGCGCTAGCCATGGTCCCCAATGGCAATCTCGTGTTGCTTGCTGTCCGACCGGACCACGACAAAGGCGTACCGCAAGCACTAGCGCCCCTTCTCCGTCACCTGGCGGAAGACGCGAAGTAGATTGCCGCCCAGGAACTTCCGGATGCGGGCCTCGCTATAGCCCTTATTCAGCATGGCTTGCGTCAGCCACGGCAGGTCACGAATGTCCCGCATCGGCGTGGGCAGGGTGGGGCCGCCGTCGAAGTCGGTGCCGAGGATCACGTGGTCTTCGCCGACCCACTCGATGGCCTTATCGACGGCCCGGAACCACTGCTCCACGTTGTAGATGAGTTCAGCCGGCGGGTTCTTGAGGCCCACGGACGGAAACTGCGGGCCGACCTTCCGGTCGATCTCAGCCAAGCTCCGCGGCGCGGCGCGGTGGACGTCCTCGCGGTCCCAGAACGGCTTACCTGCCTTCTGCGTGCGGTATTCGAACAGGGCTCGATTGTGGAATTCGTTGCCCATGTGGAAGCCGATCAACCCGCCCTTTGCGGCGAGTTTTCGCAGGGTCTGCTCGCTCATGGTGCGCGGAATGTCGTTGAAGAACTTGAGGCCATCGTGGGTACTCACGACGGGGTCGCTCGACGCCTCGACGGCCTGCTCGATGGCCGCTTGGCTGGCGTGCGAGACGTTGATCACCATGCCCAGACGGTTGGCCTCGCGGACGACAGCTCTTCCCTGCTCCGTCAGCCCTTTCACTTGGCTGGTGGCGCAGCAAGGTTCGGCGAATTGGTTCCCGTAGTTGTGGGCCGAGAGTTGAAACGACCGTAGCCCCAGGCGGTGCAGCATCCGGAGGACGCGCAAGTCGCCGTCCATGTCGAAGCCGCCTTCGAGGTCTAGCACGGCGGCGATCTTCCCTTGCCGGTTCAGCCGTTCGATGTCAGCGGCATTTAAGGCCAGGCCGATCTTGTCGCGGTTCAGTTGCAGTTGGTGGTACGCTTCGTCAATCAACCGCAGCACTTGCTTGGTTTCGTAGCGCTGCGGGTAGTAGTCTTCGGTGACGAAGAGCGTGAAGAAGAGCGCATCCACGCCTCCCTCGATCATGCGCGGCAGGTCCACTTGGCCGAGTTCCGAACGCTCGCCCATGGAGCCGCCATGATAGAGATGGCGGTTGACGACATGGACATGGGCGTCGAAGACAAAGGCCTGGCGGTGCAGGTCGCGCGTGCGGTCGCTCAGGGGCGGGGCGAGGGCAAGGAGGAGAACGATTACCGGTCGCATTCGGAACTAGCTTGGCACAAGACGACCGATTTCGCGCGCCGCCCGCCGCAAGGCTTTGAGGAGTTTCGCGTTTTCGAGGGGGGCAAAGCGATGGGTGGGCCCGGAGACACTCAGTGCGCCGATGGCGAGGTTCGCCTCATCGAGAATCGGGGCGCCCAGGCAGGTAGCGTGCAGGGCACCTTCCTCGGTCTCGATGGCGTAGCCTTCGGTGCGAATCCGTTCGAGTTCCTTGCGGATGAGCTTGGGGTCCACCAGGGTATGCGGCGTCAAGCGTGGCAGCATCTTCTTGCCGAGAATACTGTCGGCAAAGCCGTCGGGGCTGAAGGCCAGAATGCAGCGGCCCAGCGCCGTGCAGTAGGCTTCCACGCTGGCTCCTGGCCGCTCGCTCAACCGGAGCGCGAACTCCGAAGGCACCACTTCGATGTAGACGACACGGTCATGCTGCAGGTGGCCGAGGTTGACGGTCTCGCCGAACTCGTTACGAAGTTCGAGCATGAAGGGCAAGGCGGCGCGACGAAGCAGTTCGGTGCTGGGCAGCCCGAGCGCTTGGCCCGGGCTCTTCGCGGTCAGGCGATAGGCTTTGGTCGGCTCATCCCGCTTCACAATGTCGAGGTGCTGCAACGTCGCCAGCAACCGGAAGACGGTGCTTTTGGGGATCCCGGTTGAGGTGGACAGCTCGTGCAACGAGGCACTGGTGTGGCTCGAAAGCCGATCCAACAAGCGGAAGGTGGAGACGACCACCGGAACCAGATACCGCGGGGGTGAGTTGGGTACAGACTTGGGACGGGCCACGCTACCCGAGTATGGCACATTTCATTAGGAAAACCGGGATCCCGGGCTCCCCGGTTTGACAGACCGCGTAATCGTCTGGTTAAATAGGAGGGTAGTTGAGCGGTGCAACGCTGCTCATATTGTCTTGCTCCTCGGTAGCTCAACGGTAGAGCATTCGGCTGTTAACCGAAGGGTTGTAGGTTCGAATCCTACCCGGGGAGCCAAATCTTATCAATCACTTACAGCTTCAAAATCCACCCCAAACCTATTTCCCTGCTCTAAGGTGGGGATTTTTGTGGGGACACCATCCGAATTGAGTTCCTTGTCGACTTCGAGTGAGGGGACCGCCGGCCTCGGACTGGCCCTTTTCGTAACGTTCGCGACGCTATAAAGACGCGGGTGCCCGCCGCGGTCCTGAAAGTGGGGGTCCGCGCCTTGCCGCAGCAGCGCCTTCACCGTTTCGACAGCGCCGGCGCCCGCGGCATAGTGCAAGAGGCTTCTGCCCCCGAAGCTAACGTCCACCGCGCCGTCACGCTGCCCGAGCAGCAACGTGAAGGAGAAGGCAAAGGTAACGGGGCGGTGGCACGATAACCGGCATACCCTGATTACCGACCTTGCCGAGAGCGGCGCGGGCAATGAAACCCATCCGAGACATTGCGGGGCACGTCTCGAAGCAGATCTGAAGCACTACTCCCATGTCCGAATGGAGGCGAAGCGTGCGGCGCTTGAATCCATCAAGGCACTAGATTCCGGCGTACCAGGCGTAGCCGGCTTCGGGCGACGCTGAGCCGAGTCCTTTACCGAAGCCCTTTAGGGAATCGGTAACGGTGAGCCGTGTGATGTACTTGACGCTCTTGTAGCCCAACTGACGCGGCACGCGCATGCGCAGCGGACCGCCGTTGCCGACCGGCAGGTCGCCGCCGTTGAGTCCGTAGGCGACCAGCGTTTGGGGATGATTGGCTTCGTCGAGGTCGACGCTGTCCCACCAGTCGCCTTGGAGCGAGAAGTAGACGACGTACTTGGCCGTGGCCTTGACACCGGCCAGTTCCAGCACCTGCGACAACGGCACGCCCTTCCACTCGGCAATGTAGGACCAGCCCTCTTCGCAAGCCAAATGCGTGATCTGGCTGCGGGAAGGATGGCTCTTCAGGTCCGCCAGCGAGAAAGCCGCGGGGCGCGCCACCAGGCCATCGACGGTGAGCTTCCAGTTGGCGAAGCCTTCCGCCTGGTGGCGCAGAAAGGCTTCGTCCTTGGGCGGGCGGCCGTTGACGTAAGGCGGATTCGATATCTGCGCCGGCGCGAACTCGCGCGCCATGGCGTGGCGCGAAATCAGCCGGTGGGTAGCGTAGTTGAGCATTTCGCCGGGTCCATAGATGCCCTGGCCATCGGGCGGAAACAGTCCTTGGTCACCGGCTAGCTTGGCGGCGACGGCTAAGCCGGAGGCGCCGGCAAGTCCGGCGGTGATCAATTTTCTACGCGAAGGTTGGCTCATGATGGCTCCTGGGAGATGCGGCCGGTGACCATGGCGCCCATCCGGCTGCGGAAGCCGGCGAGCGCGATCATCGTCACGTGGGCCGCGACGAAGAGGACGAGGAAGAGCGTGACAAAGAAATGAATGGTCCGCGCCGATTGCTGGCCGCCGAAGGCCGTCACGGTGACCGGGAACGCGGCGGTGAAGCCGGGAGACATGGCGAGGCCGGTCCAGATCATCAACGGGAAGAGGCCGAAAATCACGGCCAGGTAAGTGATCCGTTGGAGCACATTGTAGGAGCCGGAGTCGGCAGGTGCCGTGAAGCGTAAATGCTCGGCCAGTGACTGCGTAAGCGCGCGCCAGGAGAAATCCACCGGAAGCAGATTCCGGCGAAAATGGCCGCGCTTCAGGCCGGTGAGCAGATAGAGCAGGCCGGTGGCGCCAACGATCCAGGCGCTCTGAAAGTGCAGACTGCGGCTCCAACCGTTCTGGTCCGGCAGGATGTAGGCGTAGCCGGTGTTGACGCCTCCACGCGAAGCGGGAATCGGCA
>JBBQQS010000403.1:0-5153 GCA_038215525.1 Bryobacterales bacterium | reverse complement strand
AACCCAGCCCCCCCAAGGCAAAAACTGTCAGGACACAGCCAACCGCGACCTGCCGCAGCCATCCCCGACCGGCGCCAGCGAACACGACAATCGCCAGCAGCGCCACCAAGCCAGACAGGCCGCGGTGAGGCTCACGGGCGGGTTGGCCCAACTGCATCGCACCAGACAAGATCAAGGCCAGGGTGCTCAACAGAAGCGCCAGCGCGAGAGAATGTAGGTTTCGAGAGAACATACGGCCTAGTCTCATTGTAACTGACTCGAATTCTCCCAGGACAAGAATTTTTCCGGTAAGACGATAGTTATCGGGGCGAAGAATTCACGGAAGTCCTTTATTTTTATCCCTTGAAGATGAGACAATCGAAAAACTTCCGATGGCGTATAGAAAATGTGCGTACCCGACTGAAGAGAAGACACGTCCGTCCCATGAAAATGTTTCGCCGAACCCTCCACTTGTGCGCTCTTGCCGCGCTGACTCTTACTCCCACCCTCGCTGCCGATGCCATGGTGCCCAACGCCAACCACGCCGCGCGCTTCCTGGCCGGCTTGCCGGCGCTCGACGGCAGCCCCTACAAAGCCCTTGAAAGCGATCCGGCTTGGATTGAGCATAAGGCCAAGCTCGATGAGACCTTCGCCAAAATCGACGGGCCGCACACGAAGCCGCAGCGCGACTTCCAGAAAAGCGAAGTGGCGCCCGTCGACAAGGCCAAAAACGTCTTCTATCCCTTTGCCGGCGCCGATGCCTGGAACGTTTATCTGTTTTACCCGAACGCCGAAACCTACACCCTGATTGGCCTGGAGCCGCCCGGCACGTTGTTCGGTACGCAAGCGGTGCTCAAAAGCAACGCCAACCTGGGCAAGAAGCTCGGCAGCATTCGCTACACCCTGCGCTCCATCTTGGAACTGAGCTTCTTCGTAACCAAGGAGATGGACCACGAATATCGCGGCCAAATCACCGATGGCTTGCTGGTGCCGCTCTTGGTGCTGCTGGCGCGGCACGACGTGACGATCGATAGCATCCGCTACGCCTTGGTCTCCGACACCGGCCAGATTATCGACCGCGACCCGAAGGACCCCAAACTGCCGCGCAACAAGAACAAGTGCGTCGAAGTGACGTTCTCGAAGAACGGCAGGAAGCAGATCATGCGCTATCTATCGGCCGATCTGGTGGCCTTGCAGTTCAACACCGGCTTGCTGATGTACCTGGACTCGCTGGGCCGCGTGAACACCTACCTCAAGGCGACCAGCTATATGCCGCACCACGAGTCCTGCGACATCATCCGGGCGAACATTCTGGGGCGCAGCGACCTAATCCTGCAGGACGATTCCGGCATGCCCCTGCGGTATCTGAAGGCGGTCGACTGGGATGTGCGGCTCTACGGCAAGTACGTGAAGCCGATTACGGTCTTCAACTACCGCTCGCAGGCTGATTTGCGGAAGGCGTATGAGGAGCCGGGCCGGGCGAAGGAACTCAACTTCCCGATCGGGTATGGCTCAAATCGCAGCCCTTCGAACATGCAGTTGTCGATACGGAAGGGTAAGTGAGCTACCGCTTCCGCCAGTCGATCTGCAACGAGGTCTTCGAGGGCTGGGAGTTCGCCGAGACCTGCACGGCCATCCAGAAGGCCGGCTACCTGGGAATTGAGATCGCCCCCTTCACGCTGGCCCCCACGCCCGGGGAAATTACCGCCGAGCGGCGGCGGGAGTACCGCAAGATCATGGCCGACCATGGGCTGGCGTTTGTCGGCCTGCACTGGCTGATGGTGTCGCCTAAGGGTCTGCATGTTACGACGCCGGACGAGGCGCTCTATCGGCGGAGTTGGGCCCATATCGATGAGTTGATCGACCTTTGCGCCGATCTCGGTGAGGAAGGAATCATGGTCTTCGGCTCACCCTACCAGCGCAACTCGACCGGCGGTCTGACCCCGGCCGAAGCCACACGCCGTTATGTGGACGGGCTGAAGCTCGTCGCCGCGCATGCCGCCGACCGGGGCGTCAAGATCCTGGTGGAGGCACTGCCCGCGGCCCAGTCCGACATCGTCAATACGGTGGCGGCGGCGGTAGCGATTGTCGAAGAAATCGGCAGTCCGGCGATCCAGACCATGTTCGACACGCATAATGCGGCCGATGAAATGGAACCGCACGCCGAAGTGCTCGAAAAGTTTTACGACCGGATCTTTCACGTGCACGTGAATGAGATGGACGGCGGCTATTGTGGGAGCGGGAACTACGAATTCGGGCCGATCCTTGAGGTGCTGAAGCGGCGGAACTTTGGCGGGTGGGTCTCGCTCGAGGCCTTCGACTTCAAACCAGGGGCCGAGTTCATCGCTCAAAGCTCGCTCGGTCACCTCGAGCAAATCATCGCTCAACTTTCGTAGCCATTCTGCCGAAACTACCTGGGAGGTTTATGAAATACATCGTAACGGGCGGAGCTGGCTTTATTGGCTCAAGTTTAGTGCGGCTATTGGTGTTGCAACCGGGGGCAGAGGTCATAGCGCTGGATAATCTGAATTCGGGCCACCCTTCAAACCTGGCCGGAGTGGAGGGCAAGTGGTCTCTGGTCGTGTCCGATATCCGGGATTATGGTGCCATCGCCCCTCATTTCGTGGGGGCGGACTATGTCGTGCACTTGGCGGCGATTCCGTCCGTGCCGCGGTCGATCAAAGAGCCAGTGCCTTCGCACGAGGTAAATATCAATGGCACGTTCAACGTCTTGAGCGCGGCCCGGGCGGCCGGCGTCAAACGCGTGGTATATGCCGCCTCCTCGTCAGCTTACGGGGATACGGAAGTCCTGCCCAAAGTGGAGACGATGCTGCCCCAGCCGAAGTCGCCTTACGCGGCGCAGAAGCTGATGGGGGAGCACTACTGTGCAGTCTTCCATTCTTGCTTTGGCCTGGAGACGGTCGCCTTACGCTTTTTCAACGTCTTCGGACCCCGGCAGGATCCGAATAGTCCGTATTCGGGCGTGCTCTCTCTGTTTATGACCTGTCTGCTGGAGAACCGCCCGCCGACCCTCTTCGGCGACGGCGGTCAGACGCGCGACTTTACCTACGTCGAGGACGTGGCCGGCCTGGTGCTAAAGGCTCTCCGGGCGCCGTCGACGGCTTGCGGCAAGGTCTTCAATGCGGGCAACGGGAACCGGTACTCGCTCGTCGAAACCTGGGAGATGCTGCAGAAGATCGAGGGAATGACGATTCCACCGAACTTTGGCCCGCCCCGCGAAGGCGATGTGCGCGATTCGCAGGCCGATACGACGGCGGCAATCGCCGAGCTGGGTCATGCGCCGCAGTTTACGTTCGAGGAAGGTCTGCGAAGGACACTCGAGTGGTACCGGGCGAATCGGTAGTCCGCCTCAGATAAACTGTCAAATAACTCTATCCTTTTCATAGATATACCCGCAAACGCGAATAGTAAATACCGTAGCAAATACCGTGGCCGACTGAATTCTAACTTCTTTTCTTTCATAGACTTGGAGTGAAGTAGCGCATTATGATTGGCGACACTAGCACAATAAGTGTTTTATTTTTAAATACATAGACGAATCTGCTCTCCATTTACCGCTCGACGGACCTAGACTGGTAGGATGTCGTTCGCAGTCTTCGAAGGCGTTTACCGGTCTCCCCTGCTCGCCCAATTCGACTGGCTGGACCATGGCTTTGGCGGACGTAATGCCTTGGCTTGGCCACCGACACACCACGCGGCAGTGGTGCAGGTCCACGGGGATGGGGTCGTCAGGGTCTCGCAGCCGGGGTCGTATGGCGAGGGCGACGCGCTCGTTACGGCCGCGCCCGGGCTCTACCTGAGCGTCCGCACGGCCGATTGCCTGCCGCTCCTGATGGTCGACGCTCAGCGACGCCAAGTCGCAGCCGTGCATGCGGGATGGCGAGGCACAGTGGCGGGCATTCCCGTGGCGGCGATCCGGGCCATGGGCAGTAATCCAACCGACATCTGGGTCGCCATCGGACCCGGCATCGGACTTTGCTGCTTTGAAGTGGGCGACGAGGTGGCGCGCGAATTTGGCACTTCGGGGCGCCAGCGCCTGGACCTGTTCGCCTATAACCGAAAGAAACTAATTGACTTCGGCGTTCCCGTCAGCCAGATAGCCGCCGAGGCGCCCTGTACCAAGTGCCGGCCAGAAGAGTTCCACTCCTTCCGGCGCGACCAAGCCGCCGCCGGACGCATGCATTCAGCCATTGCCATCAGACAAAACGACTAAACGCTCGAGACGGCCCGCGCGTCATAAAAGTTAGTAGAGCCATGGCCACCGAACGAGTCCGCATACACGACGCCGAAGAAGAAAAGGCGAAGGCGCGCCAACTCGCCCTGCGCTACCGTTATGAGTTCGTTGACCTCAAAGAAGCCCGCATCGACCACGAGCTCTTCAAGAACGTGCCCGTCGAGCTCATGTTTCGCTATAACTTCGTCCCCTTGGCCGCCGACGAAACCAGCCTCGACATTGCCTTGGCCGATCCGCGCAACCTGAATCTGATCGACGAATTGACGATCCTGCTGGGCAAGAAGCTGCGGGTGAAGGTCGCCACCTTGGGCCAGATCGCCGACCTCCTCAAGAAGACCGAACAAAGCCAACGCGTGCTCGAAGAGGTCACCGAAGGCTTCGCGCTCGATGTCCTGGGCAGCGAAGAGAACCCGGACGAGACGCTCTCGATCGAGAAGCTGGGTTCTGACAACGACATCGCGCCGGTGATCAAGCTGGTGGATACGACGCTCTTCAACGCCCTCGAGCGCCGCGCTTCGGACATCCACATCGAAACACGCGACCAGGAAGTGGCCATTAAGTACCGCATCGACGGTGTGCTGCAATACGCCATGCCGCCGATCGCCAAGGACTGGCATTCTACGATTCTGTCGCGCATTAAGGTAATGTCCGAACTCGACATCGCCGAACGGCGCGTCCCCCAGGACGGCCGCTTCCGCGTACGCTACAAGGGCCGGCTGATCGACTTCCGCGTCTCCATCATGCCCACCGTCCACGGCGAGGACGCCGTGCTCCGCGCGCTCGACAAAGAGAGCATGAGTGAGAAGTTCTCCAAACTGTCGCTCGACGTGGTGGGTTTCGCCGACGCTGACATCGTCAAGTTTCGCCGCTACATTCGCGAGCCCTACGGCATGGTGCTCGTCACCGGCCCCACCGGTTC
>JBBQQS010000402.1:0-5155 GCA_038215525.1 Bryobacterales bacterium | reverse complement strand
CCGTCGTCCTTCAGCCATAGGTCCTTCGTGCCGAGACGGGCGCCGGTCCGCTTCAGCTTCAGCAGCGGCGACCAGCCTTCGCCGAGCGAGACGATCGAAGGCGGCTTGCTGACCGGAAGCACGGGGGCGTAGCGCCACATGCTGCGGGGGCCGTTGGCGAGCCAATCGCGGTTCCAATTCTCACGCGCTTTCGTCAGGTCGTAGCGGACGAGCAGCGGCCAGCCGCCGGTGGATGTATTTTGGATGACGCCTGCTTCGTAGCGTTCTCCGGTAATGCTGCACTCGAGGTGCGTAACTGTGGTCATTTCGCCTTTTTTCGACCCTGCCTTTTCTCCGCAGAGCCCTGCCTTAGAGTTTGCCACTTCGGAGGCACCATCTGCCGGTTCCAGGCGTCGAAAGCCGCCGTGAGGTCGCGGACACGGTCGGGCTCGGCGTTGGCAAGATCCTTGGTTTCGCTCAAATCGGTTGCGAGGTTGTAGAGTTCGGAGCTGCCGCCATTGGGCCAGAGCAACTTCCAGTCGCCTTGGCGAATGGCCCGGCTGGCCCCAAAGCGCCAGTAGAGCGCATCGTGCGGGGTGCCTTTGTGGCCGGCGGCGAGGAACGGCAAAAGGTTCACCCCGTCGAGGCCGGAAACCGGCGCGCCGGCGGCGGCGAGAGCCGTGGGAAGGACATCGAGCGCAATGACAGGCTTGGCGTAGACTTGGCCGGGCTTCACTTTACCGGGCCAGCGGAGCAGAAACGGTACGCGGATACCGCCTTCATAGACCTGGCCCTTGAAGCCGCGCAACGGGGTGTTTTTTGACGTGGTCTGCGCCGTGGGGCCGCCGTTGTCGCTGTGGAAGATGACGAGCGTATCTTTGTCGAGCTTCTTCCGGCGGAGGGTTTCGAGCACGCGGCCGACGGCATCATCCATGGCGATGGCCATGGCGGCGTGCGTGCGGCGCAGCGGATCGACAATAGTGGCCACGCGGTCCTTGTACTTTTCGGTGGCCTCCATCGGGGCGTGGACAGCGTTGAAAGGGAGATAAAGAAAGAAGGGCGACCCGGCTTTTTGTTCGATAAAGGCGCACGCTTCGCGGCCGAGCGCTTCGGTGAGGTACTCCTCCTTGGGTGCTTTTTCCGTACCCCGGAGGAGCGGGTTGCCGTCGCCGCGGTCTGGTTCGAGGTAGGAGTGCGCACCGCCCAAAAAGCCGTAAAAGAAGTCGAAGCCGCGCTTGAGTGGATGGAATTCCGGCCGGTACCCGAGGTGCCATTTGCCGACCATCCCGGTCGCATAGCCGACGGCGCGAAGACGGTCAGCGATGGTGGTTTCCGTCAGGGGGAGGCCGAAATTCGGATCGGCTTCTCCGGCGGGGCCGGGGTTCAATTCGTGGCCGAAGCGCTGCTGGTAACGGCCGGTCATCAGCCCGGCCCGGGTGGGGCTGCAGACGGGACAGGAGACGTAGCCGTTCGTGAAGCGGACGCCATCGCGGGCGAGCGAGTCGATGTGCGGCGTGCTGAATTCGCGTTCGCCTTGGACGCTGATGCCGCCGTAGCCGAGGTCGTCGGCGATGATGAGGACGATGTTGGGTTTGGCTTGGGCGCCAACGGCGCAGCCGGCGGCCAAGGTGCCGAGAAACATTCTACGATTCATTTCCACGGATGAACACTCCTGTGCGTCAATAGTTGTGTGCGGTTGATCGTGGTCATGTTTGCCCTTTCCGGGGTTTCGATGCAGGCCGCCGAAGTTATTCTACTCTCTACCGGGTTTACGATTCGGGCCGAGCGAGTGGAGTTGCTCGGCGGAGCGCTACGGCTGCATACCGCGCAAGGGACCGTGGATATTCCGCTCGCGCAGGTGGCCGAACGAGAGACACTTTCCATGCCGCCTCCGCCCGTAACACCGCCGCCTCCCCCCGCTCCGATCGCTGTGCCAGTGCCGGTTCGCGCGGTCGACCCGGTGGAAGCCGCGGCCAGAAAGTTGGGGCTACCGCCGGAGTTTGTCAAAAGTGTCGCGCGGATTGAATCGGCGTTTCAGCAAAAGGCCGTTTCCCCCAAAGGCGCCATCGGCGTGATGCAGTTGATGCCGGCCACGGCGCGGGAGCTGGGCGTGGACCCGCACGATGCCGAGCAAAACATCGAAGGCGGCACGCGGTTGCTGCGCGATCTGCTGTTGAAGTATCAAAACGAACCGGACCAGGTTCGACGCGCGTTGGCCGCTTACAACGCCGGGGCTGGCGCGGTGGCCCGCTACAACGGCACGCCTCCGTATGCCGAGACGCAGAACTACGTCAATAAAGTGCTGGCGGAATATCAGCGGCTTCGGACTACCCCAAAGTAACGATACACTGGCAATCGTTATGCGCTTTGCCTTTTTCCTCCTCCTGACTGCGACGCTCTTCGCGCAGCGGCCGAACACGAACTACGACGAATCGAAAGCCGGCACCTACACGCTGCCCGATCTGCTCGGCTCCGGGCCGTGGCCGGAGCGCCGGGCCGAGATTCTGAAGCTTTACGAGACGCATGTCTTCGGCCGGGTGATCGCCGAAAAGTTGCCGGTGGTCGCTACCGTAAAGGCCACCGGCCCGAACTGGCGCGAGGTAACGCTGAGCTTCAGCGGCCAGGGCAAGCAGAAGACGATTAACATTTTAATCGTTACCCCACCTGGCGCGAAGAAGCCGGTGCCGGCCGTCGTTTGCTTGAGCTTCACGCCGATTTCGACCGTTCTGGCTGGCAACTCCCGTTGGCCGCTCGACGTCTTCGCCAAGCACGGCTACGCGGTGATTACGGCCCATTACACCGACTTCTTCCCGGACGTGAAGGAGGGCAAGCCGGATTCGATTCTGTCCTTGCTACCCGCCGACGAAACGACCAACGCGATGTCAGCCTGGGCGTGGGGCATGAGCCGGATGTTCGACTACGCGTTGACGCAGAAGGATCTGGACGGCAAGCGGATCGCCGTGGCCGGGCACTCGCGGTTGGGCAAGGCGGCGTTGTGGGCCGGGGCGAGCGATCAGCGATTTGCGGCCGTGATTTCGAACGACTCGGGCGAAGGCGGCGCGTCGATTTCGCGCCGTATCATCGGCGAACACGTGGCCGATTTGAACAAGAATTTTCCGCACTGGTTTACGGGCAACTTCAAGGGTTACTCGCAGTCGGTGAATGAACTGCCGGTGGACTCGCACATGCTGTTGGCGCTGGCGGCCCCACGCCCGCTGTACGTAGCGAGCGCGAGCGAAGACCTGTGGGCGGACCCGCTGGGCGAGCTGCTGGGATTGACCGAGGCGACCAAGGTGTATGAGGCGCTGGGCGTGCCGGAGCGGACGGCTTATCACCTTCGGCCCGGCAAGCACGACATCACGGCCTATGACTGGGAGCGCTACCTGCGCTTTCTGAAAGCCACGCTGCGTTAGCTTAGCGGACGATGCCGAGGCGATCAAGCGGCCAATACGCAAAGACCGCCTTGCCGTAGATGAAGCGCCGATGGACCGGCCCCCACGCGCGCGAATCATTCGAAGAGCTGCGATGATCCCCCATGACGAAGTAGCTTTCGTCGGCGACGACGGTGGGGGCCAGGGTGAGCCCATCGCGGAATTCGTGGGGGACGTAGCGTTCATCCATGGCTTGGCCGTTGAGGATTACGGTGCCTTCCTGGACTTCGACCGTATCGCCCGGCAATCCGATCACGCGTTTGATGTAGCTCTTGGAAGGGTCGTTCGGGAACCAGAAGACGACCGTATCGAGGCGCTCGATTTCGCCGATGCCAAACTTGTAGACGAATTTGTTGATGAAGATGCGCTCTTGGTCTTCCAGCGCCGGCATCATGCTCGTGCCTTCCACCTTGACGGGCTGGTAGAGAAACAGGATCATCACGATCGCGATCACGACGCTGAGTAAGAGGTCACGCAGCCACGCCATCGCGCCCCACATGGCGTGGCGCTCGACCGGCGGCCTGGGCTCTATCTCTTCTGACATCGTTAGCGACCTCTATGCTAAATTGTAGACCCGAATGCACGCCGCGCTCATTATCCCTGCCCTGAACGAACAGGATTGCATCGCCGCGACGCTGGCGGGGATCCCCGCCGGGATGTTTCGATACGTCATTGTGGCCGATAACGGGTCCACCGATCGGACGGCCGAAATTGCGCGAGCCAACGGGGCTCTCGTCAGCTATGAGCCCGAACGGGGCTACGGCGCGACGTGTTTGAAAGCGCTGGCGCTGCTGCCGGCCGAGGTGGAAATCGTGGCGTTTCTACAGGCCGATGGCTCCGAGGACGCAAGCGAAGCGCCACGGCTGCTTGATCCGATCCGGCGGAACGAGGCCGATTTGGTGCTGGGCTCGCGACCGCTGGGCAATCCGGCGCCCGGGGCGCTGTTGCCGCATCAGGCGTTCGGCAACTGGCTGGCTTGCACGCTGATCCGTATCGTCTACCGCCATCGCTACACCGACCTCGGGCCGTTCCGGGCCATTCGCAGGTCGAGTTTGGAATCCTTGGCGATGCGGGATCGGAACTACGGCTGGACGATCGAGATGCAGATTCGGGCGCTGCAGAAGGGCCTGCGGGTGATCGAGGTCCCGGTGTCTTATGGGGTCCGGCGCGCCGGCGTGAACAAGGTTTCGGGGCAGTTGCGCACCAGCCTGCGGGCGGGCTGGATTATTGTCGCGAAAGTCTTCGCCTTACGTTGAGGTCGAACCAGTCGCTCTTCACGAGAGCCGTCTTTCCGTAGGACAACGCGATCATCAACAGCACGACGCTGACGACGGCGAAAAAGGTCATGCCCAAACTCGTGCTCTGCTTCTGCTTTTCAAACCAGCGGCCATAAACGATTTCGATATGGACCCAGTAGATGAGCAGCGAAGTCGTACCCAATTGGCGGGGAATGCTAGAGCGAAGGGAGCTACCGGCTGCCTCGCGGAGGCGCGGTGCCCACTCGTTCCAAAAGAAGGCGAAGGAGCACACCATCAGAATCACACCGCATTTAATCAGCGTGAGGCACGGACTATCGAGCCAGAATTCGCTGTTGGGGTAGAGGCCGTAGGGCAGGTTCGAAATGTACTGGCATAGAAACGCCAAAACGAACCCCGCCCCCCCCCCCCCCATCAAAACCAGCTAACCAAAAGCGTACCGGGTAAGGCGCAAATCCGGGGCCCCCGCCAAACCGAAAACCCCCAAAG
>JBBQQS010000401.1:0-5156 GCA_038215525.1 Bryobacterales bacterium | reverse complement strand
TCGTCAACCTCTTCGACCTCGCCGCCTTGGCCATCCCCGCTGGCTTCCGCCCCAATGGCCTCCCTTTCGGAGTCACGCTGATCGGCCCCGCCTTTAGTGACCGCGCACTGCTCGCCCTCGCCGGCCGCCAGATCACGCAGGCCCCGGGCTGCGTCTCCGTCGCCGTCGTCGGCGCCCACCTCACGGGCCAACCCCTCAATAGCCAACTCACCCAGCGCGGCGCCCGGCTCCTCAAAACCTGCCGTACCGCCCCCGGCTATCGCCTCTACGCTTTGGCGAACACGACCCCACCGAAGCCCGGTCTGGTCCGCGAGGAAGGCTTTGCGGGCCCGGGCATCGAACTCGAAGTCTGGCAAATGCCCCTCAGCCAATTCGGCAGCTTCGTCGGCTTGATCCCCGCCCCCTTGGGCATCGGCAGCGTCACCCTCGACGACGGCACCACGGTAAAGGGCTTCATCTGCGAACCCGCCGGCCTCCAACAAGCCACCGAGATCACCGGCTTTGGGGGCTGGCGAGCCTACTTGGCGGGGCGGGCTTAAGCGATAGCCGACACCCTTGTTGTTTCCGCCATTTCTTTGGCCGAATCTGGAGGGGCGTTTGATAGACGGCGCTGTGGTGCTCGATGGCGATAGCCGCGATCAGCCAGTCGTAGGACGAGCAACTGGTGAATCGCTTCTTTCGCATCCAAAGGAGGACTTCGCCGCCCCTCCTGATATATTGGTTCTCATCATGGCGCACGACGAACGACGCACTTTCCTCAAATCAGCCGCGGCCACCGCCGCCTTCACCACCAACATCTTCACCGGCCAGGTGAAAGGGGCCAACGACAAAGTCGCCGCCGCCTTTATTGGCGTCGGCCGCATGGGCTCCGCCAACATGAGCGTCGCCATGCGCCAGGAGAATGTCGAGGTCGCCGCCGTTTGCGACGTCTTCGAGCCTAACCTCGAAGCCGCCGTCGCCCGCAGCCAGGGCAAAGCCAAAGCCGTCCGCGACTTCCGCGAGATCCTCGCCGACAAGTCGATCGACGTGGTCTGCATCGCCACGCCCGACCATTGGCACGCCTACATGGCCGTCGAAGCTTGCAAAGCCGGCAAGGACGTCTACGTCGAAAAGCCGGTCTCGGTCTGCATCGACGAAGGCAAGAAGATGATCGAAGCCGCGCGCAAGTACAAGCGCGTCGTCCAGGCCGGCACCATGCAGCGCTCCGCCGTCCACTTCCAGAAAGCCGTCGACATCGTGAAAAGCGGCGCCCTCGGCAAAGTCACCTTCGTCCGCACCTGGAATACCGGCGTCGCCGCCCCGGCCGGCATCGGCAACCCCGCCGACACCAACGCCCCATCGAACCTCAACTGGGACATGTGGCTCGGCCCCGCCCCCAAACGCGCCTACAACGCCAACCGCTTCGGCGTCGACCAGGAGCAAGTGAACAAGCAGCGCTGGTTCCCCCACTTCCGCTGGTTCTGGGAAACCGCCGGCGGCATGATGACCGACTGGGGCGTCCACTGGCTCGACATCGTCCAGTTCGCTTTCGACGAGCAGATGCCCACTTCCTGCGTTGCCCTGGGCGGCAAGTACTTGATGCAGGACAATCGCGAAACGCCCGACACCCTCCAGGTGACTTACGAATACCCCAACGGCATGATCGCCACTTACGAGAACCGCATGGGCTCTGGACTGGCCAATCCTTATGAGCGCAACGGTGGCATTACGTTCCAGGGCACCAAGGCCACGCTGTATGTCGATCGCTCGCTGTATCGCATCATTCCTGAAGCCAAGAGCGACGTGGAAGCGGTAGAAGTGAAGTCGACGGACTCGGGTAATGACCGGCATTGGAAGAACTTCCTCGAGTGCGTCAAAACGCGCGCCACGCCCATTAGCGACATCGAGCGTTGCCATCGTTCGTCCTCCACCTGCCACCTCGGCAACATCGCCCTGCGCAGCAAAATGCGCGTCGACTGGGACGATGCCAAAGGACTCATCCAGCAAGCCGAAGCCCGCAAGTACCAAATGCGCGAATACCGCAAGCCCTGGAAGCTGGTCGTCTAGCTCATCGCTAGATAAAGACCTCCACCGAAACGCCGAAGCGCGCGGCCAGCCCGCGGGCATGGGCCTTGCTGATCTCGCGTTTACCCGTGAGTACTTGCGATGCCACGGCGCGGGAGCCGAAGATCTCCACCAGGTCCACCGGGCGGAGTCCGTTTTGGTCCATCAGGAACTTCAGCACCTCTCGCGGACTCGCCTTCGGAGGCGCCACCGTCCGGTCTTCGTATTCAGTGCACAGCAGGGCCAGCAGCGCCTGGACCTCCTGCTCTTCGGCGTCCAGTTCGCGGTCCTCCTCCTGCGCATCCAGGGCTTCGAGTTCGGCGGCCAAGCGGTCAAACTCGTCGTCGCTCTGGATCATCCGGGGATGCTGTTTTTCGTCAAGAACGCTCACTGGTGGGATTCTCCTCGTTTACTCACAGATAGCAGATAACTCACGCAATTTTATATACTAATCTCCACGCCCGGAGGCGTTGCCCAAATGAATCGCCGAACCCTTCTCTCCGCGTTACCCGCCTTATGGCTCGCCCCAGCCCAATCCCCGGCCCTACCTAACCGGCCCAAGGTCCCGGGCACCCTGACGCTCAAGGCCCGCCGCCGCAACCAGGAGCAGATCCTGCAATGGCCGGTCGCCCGCACCGCCATCATCATCTGCGACATGTGGGACGCACATACTTGCTCGCTCTCCGCCCAGCGAGTCGCCGCCCTGGCCACGCGCATGAACCAGGTCGTCAGCGCCGCCCGCAGCCATGGCGTCATGATCATCCACGCCCCCAGCGATACCATGAAGTTCTACGAGGGCTCGCCCTATCGCGAGCGGATGCGCCAAGCCCCCACCGCCGCTTCGCCGTTCCCCATCATCAACCGCTGCGCCCGGGTTCCGGCTGAAGAGCGCAACTTCCCCATCGACGACTCCGCCGGCGGTTGCGATGACCCGATCCTGAGGAAAGAGTCCGGCCCGCCCTACCCCTGGACCCGCGAGATTCCCTCCCTCGACATCGTCGGCTTCGACGGCGTGAGCGAAAGCGGGCAGGAGATCTACAACTTCTGCAAGCAAGAGGGCATCGACAAGATCGTGCTGATGGGCGTCCACACCAACATCTGCATCCTCAACCGCGGCTTCGGCGCCCGCCAAATGACCCGCCTCGGCTTCGAAGTCGTCCTCGCCCGCGACCTGACTGACGCCATGTACGATCCCCGTACTCGCCCCTTCGTCAGCCACACGCGCGGCACGGAGTTAGTCATCGAGCACATCGAATCCATGTGGTGCCCGTCGATCCTCAGCGAAGACCTCACCCGCGCCCGCGCCTAGCAAGGCGGGCTCCCTTGCCCGCCTCCTGGCTAGCAGATCGTTTCCGTTGGCTTGGCTATGCCGGGCGCACTCGAGTCGGCGCGCAGGGCCCTGGAGCCCAGGCGGCCGGACATCGAATAGCGACATCTTAGAACGGGACGGCGGCCAGCGATGTCCCGGATTTGATACACTCCGGTGGTGAAGCGTGTTCTATTTCACGACAAAGCTCGCGAAACGATTCGGGCCTTTCCCGTGCCCATTCGCGATCGCTTGGGCAAGGCTTTGTTCTAATTGCAAGCCGGGGAATCTTTGGGGATGCCTCTCTCTCGTCCCATGCCAACCGTGGCTCCGGGCGTCTCGGAACTGAGACTGCAGAGTGCGGATGGGCAGTTTCGTACATTCTATTTCACTGCGGACGCGCGTCGCATCCTGGTGATTCATGCGTTTATCAAAAAGACTCAGCAAACGCCGCCCGCCGAGATCGAGTTGGCCCGAAAGAGATTAAAGGAGCTGCAAAATGGCTAAGGCCACGAACCTCATTGCCACGACACCCGAAGAACTCGCCCAAAGCCTTGGACTAGGTTCTGCCGCAGCCCAGGAATGGCAAGTGCAGTATGCCCTTCTCAAGCGTCTGCGGAAGATCGTATCCGACGAGGGACTCACCCATGCCGAAGTCGCCCGCCGCGCCGGATCGTCCCGAACTCGAGTTACCGCCATCTTGAACGGCAACCTCGACGACGTGTCCAGCGACCTCCTCATTCGCCTTCTGCGCGCCATCGGCTATCGCGTGAAAGTCTCTGTCAGCCGGATCGACTCAGCCGCCTAGACCGGAGCGCTGATTGTCCGCATAGATCCATCCCTCATCCGGTGTAACATCTCCCTAATGACCCGGCTTGCCCTTTTCCTCGCCCTCACCACCGACCTCGCCGCCCAACCCGCTGGCCAACCCGCCGCCAAGCGCACCCTGATCGCCCACGGCCTCCAGCAGCCCGCCGAAATCCTCATCGACCCTTGGGGCGTCCCCCACATCTACGCCAAGTCTACGCCCGACGCGTACTTCGCCCAAGGCTTCAACGCCGCCCGCGACCGGCTATTCCAAATCGACCTCTGGCGTCGCCGTGGACTTGGCCAACTTGCCGAAGTCCTCGGCCCCGCCTACCTCGCGCAGGACCAAGCCTCCCGCCACTTCCTCTACCGCGGCGACATGGCCAAGGAGTGGGCCGTCTATGGGCCCGACGCCCAGATGATGGCCACCAAATTCGCCGCCGGCATCAACGCCTACATCGACCAACTCGCCGACCAACTACCCTTCGAGTTCAAACAGCTCAACTACCGCCCTGCTAAGTGGGACCCCGCCGACGTCGTCCGCATTCGCAGCCACGGACTCACCCGCAACGTGAGCAGCGAAGTGGCCCGCGCGAACACCGTCTGCAAGACCGACGCCGCCACCGGCCCCAAGCTCGACCAGTTACGCTTCGGCCTCCAACCGCCCTGGGACACCAAGGTCCCTGACGGCCTCGATCCCTGCCTGCCCAAAGACGTCCTCAAGGTCTTCACCCTCGCGAGCCAAGGCGTCAACTTCGGCCCCACCGCCGCGGCCGGACCCAGCGAGAACGCCGACGGCAGCAACAACTGGACCATCGCCCCCAAGAAGTCCTCCACGGGCCGCCCGATCTTGGGTGGCGATCCCCATCGCGCCTACTCGACCCCCAGCCTGCGCTACATCGCCCATTTGAACGCCCCCGGCCTCAACTTAATCGGCGCCGGTGAGCCTTCCCTTCCCGGCGTCTCCATGGGCCACAACGGCACCATCGCCTTCGGCCTC
>JBBQQS010000400.1:0-5227 GCA_038215525.1 Bryobacterales bacterium | reverse complement strand
ATCGAGCTGCCGCAGGCTGTCGAGGATCGCGCCCTTGATGCGGTGCTTGGCGTAGCTGGAGAAGGCGACCTTCTTTTCGGGATTGTATTTGCCGGAGGCGTCGAAGAGGCCCATGATGCCGGCATGGACCAGGTCGTCGAGTTCGACGTGGACCGGGAGATTCTCGTGCACCCGGATGGCAATGGCGCGGACGAGCGGCAGGTGATCGACCACCACCTGATCGCGCATGGCGCGAGGATCGAGATTGGCGACGTCGAAGGCTCTCACCTCCGGCAGGTCGGCGCTGGTATCGGCCGCTTCGCCATAGGCGTAGCTGTTTTTCTTGACCAGGGCCTCCAACTCGGCAAGGGTTTCCTGCGCCTCGCGGGCCCGGCGGGATAAGCTTTTCGCGTGGGGCACGTCGTCAACATCGGCCGCCGCGAAGTCGCCATCGAGATCGGTCTCGAAGTCGAGTTCGTCATCCACCAGCAGCTCTTCTTCGAGGGCCACGGCAAAGCCCGCGCTCGCCAGGCCGGTGCCGCGGGAAGAGCGGGCCAGACGCGGATCTTCCATCTCGGCATGGTCGATCCGGGATTTGTTCGAACGGGATGGAAAGGACTTGACGGGGGTGCGGTCCGGCGGGCGCGAGGGGGAGATTTCACGCACCGGAGGAGAGACGGTCTTGATTTTGCTTTGGACGGCGGCGGTGGCTCTGGCTCTCATGAATGTGTGGCTCTCATCTCCTGAAGTCATTGGGCGATCACTAAGTCGGGTGCTAGATCGGGCCGCAAATCCGGGAATCACCACCCCGGGGGAGGCGGCTCGAATTCACGCCCGCTCTATAAAAGCAACTGGTGGGCCGTTTCGAGCCCGAAACACTTTTCCACAGCAAATCCGCAAGCCAGTATGGACCTCGGCCGGCGCCTGGGAACGGTCGAATTTACAAAAGAAACAGTAGTTTCGCTACCCACCTGCCGCGTCAAACAAACTTTGTCTTCCGCGAGAGATGTTGAAAAACTCATCCCTTCCGGTCCAGGCCGATTCGTTTCGAATCGGCGATCGATGGTTCAAGATGGTTTGCTGTTTCGCAATGGAACGGGTCTTTGCCGACCAGGTTTCGCCGTTGTGACGGCTTGGCTTGGATCGGGTTCATCCTCTTCGCCTACTAGCTTGCGGCAGGAGTCGTGCGAAAGCAGTAGGTTGATCGTCTCAGGGCGCGGGGGGGAAGAACCTTAGGGATTCTCAGGTCTTTGGGGTGCCGGTGGGTCGGGCGTATGGCTGGCTGCCAGATGGGAGATCACGAGCCGGAGAGCGAGCCCAAATATAACAATCCAAACGGCCTGCCGGTACTTCCCCTCAAGTGTGGTGGAGGCTAAGGCGCCGATGAGGGTAAAGCAAGCCAGGGCCGCCCGGAGGCGTCGGGAACGCATTGACCTCTAGTTTCGCACACCGGTTCCTAGCCTCGGCTTAGCAAAAGCGGCTAGTGGCCTTGCCCTACGCCGCCCGGCTTAGGGTTTGCGGGGCTGGTGGCGGCCGAAGTCCGGCAAGAGGATGATGTCTTCGGGGGGCACTGGCTCCAGCGGCAGGCCCGCCTTACGCCACTGGCGCAGACCGCCCTCGATCACGTAAGGGTCGAAACCTTGTTGACGGAGATGCTGGGCGACGCGGAGGCTGGTGGCTTCCCGGTAGCAGGTGCAATAGAGGAATAATTTGGTGCCGGCGGGCACCTCGGTCATGGCAGTATGGAGGCGGTTGGGCTCGAGCCGGGTGGCGCCCTTGATGCGCTGGGCGTCCGGCTCGTAGTAGCCATGGCTGCGGACATCGAAGACGACGCCCCCGGTGCTTTCGGCCACGTCGCTGACGGTCGCCTTCGGGATCTGGCGCAGCGCGCGGGAACCCATCACGCCGAACTGTGCCTGCCAGTAGCGCCAGCCCAGAAAACCAACCACGCCCAGCCCCGCCACCACTTCGATCACCCGCCCCGCGGCGGACACCACGGGTAGCGCCGCCTTGACCACGTCGCCCGCCAGATAGCCTAGCGTCAGATAAACGCTTGTATATAAGGCCGCGCCCGCGGCGTCGAGCAACAGGAACTCCACCAGCCCCATCCGCATGCTACCGGCCAGCGGGGCGGCCAGCGCGCTGAGGCCGGGTACGAACTTGGACAGGACGAGCGTCACTCGCCCCTGGCGATAGAAACGGTCGGCTGACGAGAGAATGCAGGACTCCGGGTTGGCGGACAGCCGACACAACAAGCCCAACAGCCACCAGCCAGTGAAACGCCCCACGACGTACAGGAGGAGCTCGCCGACCAGGAGCCCCAGGAACCCCGCCAAGGCCAAGGCGCGCCAATCGGCCACGTGCTGCGCGGCGGCCGCGCCGGCCGCCAACAGCGCCAGGGAGGCGGGGATCGGCACGCCCGAGGCTTCCAGTAGACAGAAGCCAAAAAGTAAGGCCGGGCCATGCAGCTTGATGAGTTGGAGGATTTCGTCCACAGGCGCCTTCGTCGGGGCGGTCTAGATGCAAGACGCGCCCGGATCCCCTAGCTTATCGCGTTCGGATTAACCAAAACTAATCTATACTTTCCGGTGGTGTAGCCGATATCACTTAGGGGGCACAGCAGCAGAAATAACGATATGAACACCCACAGCGGCGACTACATACCTCACCAGACTTGTCCCCGCTGCAGCCTAAACCTGAATCAGGACCTCTGCGTCTGCGGATGGCGGCGTCCTCGGCCGGACCTTCAACAGAAGCGCCAGTCCCGTGATTGGCACTTCAAGCTGGTGGGGACGTTGGTTGTTGGCTGCGCGCTGTGGTGGCTGCTGACCCGAGTTATGACGAATTAAGGGATTCGGGCCGTTAAGGACCGGGCTCTTCGCTGCCGAGGAATTTGGCGCCCATGGCACCGCCGACGCTGGCCATCATGGCGAGGGTGACGAAGATGGTGGCGAAGCCGAGGACGAGCTCGGCGGGCTTATCGAGCACCTGCAGTTCGCTGGGCCGGCCGGACTTCTCCATCTCCTTCTGCATGGCGCTCTTAAAGCCGGGGTCGCTGAGGGCGAGAAAGACGATGGTGATCATCACCAGCAGGATGAGGAAGCTGAACACGCCGGTGATCCAGCCAAGCCGCGCACCGCTCAGCACCGAGATCGGTTTTCCGCTGCGGAGGCGATAGAGGTAAACGGCGAAGAAGCCGGAGCCGAGAGCCAGAAGGATGGAAGAGACGGTCTGCAAGCCGGCGTCGCCGGTGACCCCGGCCACGCCCAGCAGCAACACGGCGACGCCGGCAGCGATGAGGCTGACGCGCACCGCGAGGCCGTTTTGCAGGCTGATTTCCGTGAGGGGATCGGGCAGCGCCGGAGGCATGACGGGCAAGGGCGGCGGCTGAATCTCTTCGAGTACGGGCTCCTCCGGGCGCATCGACCGTCCGCACTTATGACAAAATCGGGCGTCTTCCGGAGGGTAAGCGCCACAGGTACACCGCAGGTTCACTCCTCCAGGATATATCCTGGAAGGCAATGGCCGCACACACTGTTCTCGTATTAGGAAATCCGACCGCCCGTCACCTGCGCTTGCTGGACCAGCTTCCGCCGGAAACCAACATCGCCGTGGGCGAAAGTCTTGAGGCTTTTGCGAACCTGGCGCCCACCGCCGATGTGATCTTTCACACCACCACCGACGCCGCACTTTGGCCGGCGCTCTTGCAGACGACGCCCCACCTGAAATGGGCCCATTCGCTGTGGGTGGGCATCGATAAGCTGCTGACGCCCGAGTTTAAGGCCAGCCCGATTCCGCTCACCAATGCGCGGGGGGCTTACTCGAAGTCGCTAGCCGAGTTCTGCATTCTGGGCATTCTGTTTCAGGCCAAGAATGTGCGACGGCTGCTGCGGCAGGAGGCGGCGGCGCATTGGGAAAAGTTCGATTCCACCGAGATCCATGGGCAAACCATCGGCATTGTCGGCTACGGCGACATCGGGCAGGAGGTGGGCAAGCGGGCGCATGGCATGGGCTTGAAGGTGCATGCGATGCGGCGCAATCCGGCGAACTCGGCGCATGACCCAATCCTCGAGAAAAACTACGGGCCCGACCAACTGCACGAAATGCTGGCGGTATGTGACTACGTGGCGCTCGCGTTGCCGCAAACGCCGGGGACGGTAAGCCTGATGGGCGCGGCGGAATTCAAAGCCATGAAACGGTCGGCGGTGGTTCTGAACGTGGGCCGCGGGACGGCGATCAACGAGGCGGCGCTGGTGGAAGCTTTGCAAAACGGGACGATTGCCGGCGCATCGCTCGATGTGTTTGAGAACGAGCCGTTGCCGAAGGAGAGTCCGCTGTGGGCGATGGAGAATTGCTTTATCTCGCCGCACACGGCCGACAACACGCATACCTGGCTGGATGATTCGACGAAGATCTTCCTCGATAACTTCGCGCGCTATACGGCCGGCGAGCCGCTGCGCAATATCGTCGACAAGCAGGCGGGGTACTAAGCGCGTGAGCTTGACCTTGAGCCTGACTGCTCAGGATGTAAGAGAAGCCGCGGTCCGCATTGCCGATGCGGTGAAGCGGACGCCGGTGATGACGTCGCGGAGCCTGGATCTGGTGGCGGGCGCGGCTTGCTTTGTGAAGTGCGAAAATTTCCAGACCTCAGGCTCGTTCAAGATCCGCGGCGCGACGAACTTTGCGCGGCAGATTCCGCTGGCGGACCGGCCGAAGGGGATTGTGGCCGTGTCGTCGGGCAATCATGCGCAGGCCGTCGCCATTGCCGCGCACTCGCTGGGCATCCACGCGACGATCATTATGCCGACGGACGCGCCGCAGGCGAAGCTGAACGCCACGCGCGACCGCGGGGCGGAGATCATTCAGTACGATCGGCTGACGACCGATCGCGAAGTGCTGGCGCGCGAAGTGCTGGCGCGGACCGGTGGGACATTTCTGCATCCCTTTGACGATGAGCGGACGATGGCGGGGCAAGGTACGCTGGCACTCGAGTTACTGGAGAAGGTGGACGCCTTAGACACGCTGCTGGTGTGCGTGGGCGGGGGCGGCATGATCGCCGGCTGCGCGACGATCGCCAAGGAGATCCATCCGCGGATGCGCATCTATGGCGTGGAGCCGGCGCTCGCCAACGATACGTTCCTGTCGCTGCGGGCGAATGAGCGGGTCGCGGTGGAGAACTCGTCGACGATCGCCGACGGGCTGCGGACGCCGAAGCCGGGCGCGCGGACGTTCCCGGTAGTGCAGAAGC
>JBBQQS010000399.1:0-5229 GCA_038215525.1 Bryobacterales bacterium | reverse complement strand
TTGATCTGCGTCTGGTCATCGGTGGGCGGGTTAGCCAGGTTCGCCGCTTGAATTTGGTACTGCTTTTCGAGTTCGGCGTAGCTGATTGGCCGGCCGTTTACGTAGGCCGCCACTTCCGGCGGAACCGTCTTGTTGCAGCTTGTTAGGGCCAGCAGCAGAAACCCTAAAATCCAGGCAGAACGGAATATCATGTGTTCCCTTATTCTAAACCCCCGGTGCGCGAGAATAGGGAAGAATGCGTAAAAACCTGATGCTGATCGGAGTCTGCCTGGCGTGGTGCTGGTATTCCTACGCCCAAGAAAACCTCTTTTGGAAACAGTGGGGAGACGGGCAAGCCGAAGTGGCCGCCTACGATCTTGTCATTCCTCGCGATAAGGAATTGCGTCGCGGCGTCGCGGTGAGTATCTTCGTCACCGAAAACTTCTCGAACGCCCTGCGCGTCAAAGCCGACGCCGGCAAGCACCCCGCGAACGACATCGTCCCGGTGATGAAGCTGAACCTGATCAAGGACTTCCAAACCGGCATCTTCAATCACCACGACCTGCTCTCCGCTTTCGCCACGCTCGCGCCGGCCAACGGCCTGCCCGCCGGTGTGCTCACCAAGGACGTCTACTCTCGACAGGAATGGCTCGGAAGCACCTTTACGCTGGCCCTCTTCGACAAGAACCGCGTGAAGATCACCAGCCATAGCTACCGCGACGGCGAAGCCGACCAGCAGCGCGAACTCGCCATGCAGCCGACCGGGATGACGGAGGATGGCCTGTGGTTCTGGGCGCGCGGCTGGGCGCAGCCGGTGCTCGGGCCGGGCGAAGTGAAGGCCGTCCCCATGCTCACCTCCGCCGAACCCGCCAAAGGCATGCTTGAGTGGACCAACGTGCAGCTCAAGCACGCCCCCGTCACCAAGAAGATCGCCGTCGACGGCCAGCAACTTGACGCCGACCTGTTCACCGCCCAGGTGATGAACGGCGTCCGCAAGGACTTCTACGTCGAGCGTGGCGGCCAGCGCCGGATCCTGCGTTGGGACTTCTCCACCGGCGAGCGCGGCCAGTTGATCAAGTCCGCACGCCTGAAGTATTGGGATTTGAGCGGCAAGAGCGGCGAAGCGGCCCTGAAACAGCTCGGCATCCTGCCGCGCCCGCCCAGGACAATCTAGGTGAGGAAACTCGCTCTCGTCACCGGTGGCACGCGCGGCATCGGCCTCGCCATCGCCGAAACGCTGCTCCGCGACGGTGCCCGCGTCATTGTCTGCGGACGCGAGCCGGCCACCCTGCCGGGCCTCGAAGCGGTGACGGCCGACGTCACCCAACCCAGCCAACTGGCCGAACTCGCCGCCTATGCCGGCCCCGTCGATATTCTCGTCAACAACGTGGGCGGCTCGCTCGGCGGCGGTAAGTTCACCGCCTCTACGGTTGAGCAGTGGCACGGCGCCTTCGCGCTCAATCTCATGCCGGCCGTCATTCTTTCGCAGGCGCTCCTGCCCGGAATGCGCGATCGCCGCTGGGGCCGTATCATCAACATCTCCAGCATCTGGGGCCGCGAGAGTGGCGGCGGCGCGGCCTACAACGCCATCAAGGCCGCCATGATTTCGATGTCCAAGAATCTGGCCAATGAGGTAGTGCGCGACGGCGTCCTCGTCAACTGCGTCGCTCCTGGCTCCGTCTGGTTCCCTGGCGGCGGCTGGGACTTGAAGCAACAGGCCAATCCCGCCGCCATCGCCAAGTTTATCGAAGAAGATTTGCCCCGTGGCAGCTTCGGCCAACCCCAGGAAGTAGCCGAGTTGGTCGCCTTCCTCGCCAGTGACCGGGCTTCGCTTTTGGCCGGCGCCTGCATCCCCATCGACGGCGGCCAAGGCCATAGCAACCTCTAAGCCGCTATAATCACGGGGATGCCAGTTGACGACGATCAACTGCAATCCACGAAGCTGGAAGCGCTTGGGCGGCTGGCGGGTGGTGTTGCCCACGACTTTAATAACCTGCTGACGGTGATCGAAGGCTACGCGCGCATGTTGCGCGACGAGCCGGACTTGGCCCATGCCGAGGCCATCGAATACGTCGACGAAATCATCCGCGCCGCCAACCGCGCCAGCGACCTGACGCGCCAACTCCTCGCTTTCAGCCGCCGTCAATCCGCCCAACCGCGTCCACTCGATTTGAACGAGCTCGTTCGCCGCACCAGCGGCATGCTCCGCCGGGTGATCGGCGAAGATATCCAGCTCGAAACCGACCTGCGCGCCGAAACCAGCCAAATCTTCGCCGACCCTTCGCAGATTGACCAGGTGCTGATGAACCTGGTCGTCAACGCCCGTGATGCCATGCCCCACGGCGGCGAGATCCGCATTAGCACCGAATTCCGTGACCCCCTGGTGGAACTCCGCGTCAGCGACCGCGGCAGCGGCATCCCTCCCGAAGTGATGGCCCGCATGTTCGAGCCCTTCTTCACCACCAAGGAGACCGGCAAAGGCACCGGCCTCGGCCTCTCCTTGGTGCACGCGATCATCGCCCAAGCGGGCGGTAAGGTAGACGTCGAAACTACTTTGGGCCAAGGGACTACCTTTACCATTCGCTTTCCCTTGCATTGGGGTGAAGCTGGCGCGGCCGACACGGCCGGCGCGGAAAATGACCTGCCGCGAGGCCGTGAAACCATCCTAGTAGTGGAAGACGAAGAGCCCTTGCGTTCCTTAATTCGCCGCTTGCTGGAGCGTGGTGGCTACCGGGTGGTCGAAGCGGCCGATGGCGACGAAGCTATCGCTCTCGCCACGGCCCAGAAACCGGCCATCGACTTACTCCTCACCGACGTGATGTTACCCCATCGCAATGGGCTCGATGTCGCCGAAGCCGTCGCGACCGCTCATCCCGCGGTGCGGATCCTTTTCATGTCCGGCTACGGGGAAAATACCCCCGCGGGAGCCGCGCGGCTCGAAAAGCCGTTCGGCCCCCTGAAACTCGCCACCGCGGTGCGCGACTTACTCGACCAACGTTCTATTTGAAAGGGCCCTTCAGATGTACAGACGTCAATTTCTCGCGCTCGCCGCTGCCGCTTTAACCGCTCCCCCGAATATCGTCCTCATTTACTGTGACGACCTCGGCTACGGCGACTTAGGATGTTACGGCTCCGGCATTCCGACGCCCAACTTAGACCGCATGGCCGCCCAGGGCGTCCGCTTCACGAATTTCTATTCGGCGAATCCGGTCTGCTCGCCCTCTCGCGCCGCCTTACTTACGGGCCGTTACCCCACCCGCGTCAATGTGCCCCGCGTCTTCTTTCCCGGCGACAAAGTCGGCCTCGCGCGCGACGAACAAACCATGGCTGACATTCTGAAGGCCCGCGGCTACGCCACCATGTGCGTCGGCAAATGGCACTTAGGCCATATGCCGGAGTATCTGCCTACTTCCCGTGGCTTCGACGAATACTTCGGCATTCCTTATTCGAATGACATGAATCCGCGCCCCATGCTGAAGGGTACGGAAACCGTGGAAGCCCAAGCGACGCTTGCCACCATCACGCCGCGCTACACCGAACAAGCCGTCAGTTTCATTGAACGAAACAAGGCGAAGCCATTCTTCCTCTACCTGCCGCACACTTACCCACACATTCCCCTGGCGGCTTCCGACCGTTTCCGCGGTAAGTCGCAACAAGGGCTCTATGGCGACGTCATTCAGGAACTCGATTGGAGCGTTGGAGAAGTGCTCGCGTCACTGAAGAAACATGGCCTGGACAAGAATACATTAGTCCTGTTTTCCTCCGATAACGGACCCTGGTTCCAGGGCAGCCCCGGCAAATTGCGCGGCCGTAAAGGGCAAACTTACGAGGGCGGTGTCCGCGTGCCCTTTATCGCTCGCTGGCCGGGTAAGATCCCCGCCGGCCGTGTGCTCGACGCGATCGGGTCCACCTTGGACTTACTCCCCACTCTCACGAAACTCGCCGGCGCCAAGCTACCCGCCAAACCTCTCGACGGCGTCGATATCTGGCCCCTGCTCTCCGGCCAAAAGAAAGACCATACGCGCGAAGCTCTCCTTTATTTCGACAACTGGGACTTACAATGCGCCCGGCTCGGCCCTTGGAAGTTACACGTCGGCCGCTACAATAGCTTCATTTACGGCCCGGTCCCGGCTACTGGCCGCGCGAACTTACGCCTCCGTCCGGCCGAATTATATAACTTAGCCAATGATCCCGATGAAAGCTTCGACGTTGCCGCCAAATTCCCGGATATTGTCCGCGACCTGGAAGCGCGCATCGCCAAAGCGTTGCCCACCTTCCCCGAAGAGGTGCAAAAAGCCTGGCGCGATACTGACGCCCGCCTCACCGTCCCCAGCGAACCTGGGCGCTTGCCCCGTTTAGGCGATTAGGTCTTGCACCACGTTGCCGTGGACGTCGGTCAGCCGGAAATTACGGCCCTGGAACTTGTAAGTCAGCTTCGTGTGGTCAAAACCCATCTGGTGCAGGATCGTGGCGTGTAAGTCATGCACGTGAACTTTATTTTTCGAGACGTTGAAGCCCAAGTCGTCGGTCTCGCCGTAGACCAAGCCAGGCTTAAATCCGCCTCCGGCCATCCACATGGTGAAGGCGTTCGGATGATGGTCGCGCCCGTCGTTGCCGCCTTGGGTCATCGGCGTGCGGCCGAATTCGCCGCCCCATAGCACCAGCGTGTCATCCAGCATGCCGCGCTGCTTCAGGTCTGTCACCAGGGCCGCGCAGGCTTGGTCCGTCTCTTTACAGTTAATCGCCAGATCGCGCTTCAGTTGCCCGTGCTGATCCCAAGCCTCATGGTAAATCTGCACGAAGCGGGTCCCTTTTTCTACTAATCGGCGCGCCATCAAGCAGCTATTGGCGAAACTGGGCTTGCCGGGTTCAGCGCCGTAGGCGTCCAGGATCGCTTGCGGTTCCTTGCGAATGTCCATCACGTCCGGCGCCGCCACTTGCATGCGCGAAGCCATCTCGAAGGCGCTGATACGCGTCGAGATCTCTGGGTCGCCGATTGATTCCAGGCGCAATTGGTTCATGCGCTTCAAAGTCGAGAAAGTCTCCTGCTGTAACTGGTCGTCGATCCCGGCTGGATTCGATAAGTAAAGCACCGGGTCGCCCACGTTGCGGAATTGGACGCCCGAATAGACCGTCGGCAGGAAACCGGAGCCCCAGCAGCTATTGCCGCCGCTGGGTCCTTTTTTGCCCGTAGAGAAAACTACAAAGGCTGGCATATCGCGGCTTTCGCTGCCCAAACCGTAAGTCACC
>JBBQQS010000398.1:0-5232 GCA_038215525.1 Bryobacterales bacterium | reverse complement strand
GGGAACGGGATCAACACACCCGGTTCGTCATGCGTCTGCGTGTCGCATCCGGGGCACACGAGGATCAGCGACAGGATTCCCGCATGCAGGAGCAGGAACCGGAGTCTTGCGGCAATCACGTTTGCGCCTGTTTTCATGACCGGAAGCATGGCTGCTTTAGCAGAGTGGTTCAAGCCGATTTATATCTTTGGCATCTGGTTGCGAGGACCGCCGACTCCATGAGGTGACTTACCATCCCCCCAGTGGCACGGGTCCCCTGACCCGTGTCCACACACACGGCCCGGCATGCGCTTTCGAACTTGCCGCCCATTTTTTGAATGAGTATTTTTTTGAAAAGTAAGAATTGAAAGGGCGGCTGTGAAAATAACGACAAAGGGACAAGTGACCATTCCATTGTCGCTGCGCGAACAATACGGATTCCTTGCGCATACCGAGGTGGAATTCAAATCCACCCCGGACGGCTTGAAGCTGCTGAAGCGCCTGAGCCAACCGCGGCGAGGCCGAAAGCTGATCGAACGTTTGGCCGGCCGTGGAGACGGACGCCTGACCACGGACGAAATCATGGCCCTGACTCGGGGCGACGCGTGACCGCTTTGGTGGACAGCAACATTCTGCTGGAATATTGATGCGTTTGCCTTGGATATTGCCACTTGACCCCACCCTCCCAGGCTGTAGCATACGGGTCAGGATGACACCAAAAAGAAATGTGATGAGACGGATCTGCCTAACCCTGGCGCTACTCCCCATGCTGCTTGCTCCCGGCAAGGCAGTGGCGCAGTCCGATCTCCTTGCCGACTATGAAGATGCTGTGGGAAAACTGCGCATCATTGGCGGCGCCTAGCGCGCCTATGCGGCTGACCATCCCGCCAACACCTGGCCGGCCCGGTTGACGGATCTCGCCACCCAGGGTTACCTGGATGCCAGCAATCTCGTTTGCCGGGCAGACTATTCCCATGGAACGGAAGGAGGAAAGCCTGATGGGGACATGAACTTGGGATCTCAATATCCCGAAACAGACGAAAACAATTGCAGTTTCTTCTACGAGTTCTCGGATGCCATGTGTCCCTGGTTCATGCCCGGTTATATACTGGGCCCCGTCGATCAACCGTGGACATGGTGTGCTGTTAAGAAAAGCCAGTTGTTATATGGAGATGTCGAGCATCCAACGCCTTACGATCCCCGCCTGTTTCCAGCCGTCAGGTGCTTCTGGTTCGGAGTCAACCATACAAACGTTTTCGGAGCACAAACAATGCTCAATTTGGGCGCCGACAGAACCAGCGTTTTTGCATCTGACTTATTCTCGCCAGGGGTTGACGAATCCGCAGATGGTCCACCTGAGCTTCGAGATGTCCTCAAGCTCAACTACGGTAATGATGGGGATGCACGATGGCCCCCCGGCTCGCTGAAAGCGGAAGTCGGTCAGTTGCTCTTGTTTCCCTTATGGCCCAAATTTATCGACGTATCCAACCTGACATACCGTCTGGCAGCGCCCGCCGATGCCCGTCAAAGTCAAATCCTGGGCAAGATTGACGCCAACATTTTCCAGTGGACGCCAGACCACTTCACCCCGTCCAATGCCCTTATCAAGGTCGAACTATTACGCGACGGACTCTGCATCACGAACAAGACGTATTCCATAGAGGTTTCGGGGACCGACGGCGACGGTATGCCGAACGATTGGGAGCTTGCCAACTTCGAAACGCTGGAGCGTGACGGGTTTACCGATTTCGACTCAGATGGGTTCCCTGACTTGAGCGAGTATATCGCGGGAACATGCCCCACTAATGATCATGATTACCTGTCCATCCGGTCCATCGACTTTGTCCCGGATCCGGAGGCGACCGTTTTGCGTTGGATGAGTGTCGAAGGTCGAACCTATCATGTCCTGAAAACCACGAGCCTTTCAAGCGGCTGGACAACCCTCGTCTTTTCGATCACGGGCAATGGCGCCGAAATCGCCATCACCAATCCGCCGACTTCACGCCAGGAATTCTATCGGTTGACCGTCGGGCTCACAACCGAATAAAAGCAGCGGTCTACATGATCTTCGGCCCCCTTATAAAGCCTGCCCAGGCGAAGCAGGTGGCCCGGTCACCGATTACTGGCTTCATCGCTACCGGCGGGGGACCGCCGGCTCCATGATTGGTAAGGCTAGACAATCGGGCGGCTTTTCGCCATGATTGGGTCACTTTAATCACGTGTATAGAATGGAGCGATTTTAATGGATGCCAAGAAGCGGGTAAAAGGCGAACAGGTTCGGCTGGCTGTGATCGGCGTGGGGGGCATGGGCTCCGGGCACTGCGGCGTTATCGGCCCAAAGGTGCCCGAGGCCAGGCTGGTTGCCGTTTGCGACATCGATCCCGAAACCGCCCGGAAAGTCGGCGAAAAATACAGCATCCCTTTCTTCACCAGCCACCAGGAGCTGATCGCGGCCAAGCTGTGCGACGCCGTCACCATCGCCACCCCCCACCCCCAACGGCCGGCCATCGCCATCGACTGCATGAACGCGAAGTTGCACGTGCTGAGCGAGAAGCCTCTCTCCGAGCGGGTCAGCACGGCCGACCAGATGGTCAAAACCGCCAAGCGCAAGGGCGTGGCCCTGGCCATCATGTTCCAGCGCCGCCTGGAGCCCCCCTTCGCCAAAGCCATTGAGCTGGTCAAATCCGGCGCCCTGGGCACCATCTGGCGCACCACGCTGATCTCCCCCGAATACCGCACGCAGCCCTACTACGACTCCGGCAACTGGCGGGCCACCTGGTCGGGCGAAGGCGGTGGCGTGATGATGAACCAGGCCCCCCATGTGCTGGACCTGTTCCTGCAACTGGGCGGCATGCCGAACGAGGTGCTGGGCCGCGTTGAAACCCGCCTGCACAAGATCGAGGTGGAGGACGTGGCCGAGGCCATGCTCCGCTACCCGGGCGGCGGCACAGGCTATTTCTACACCTCCACAAACGAGCTGGGCCCCGGCCAGATGATCGAGATCTTCGGCACACAGGGCAAGTTGTGCTACCGCGACAAGACGCTCAAGTTCTACAAGTTCGCCCAATCGGTCCCCGAATTCACATTCACCACCGACAAAACTTGGGCCGCCCCGGAGTGCCTGGAGCAGACCCTGGATATCCCGGAAGCGGAATGGGGCCACTACTCCATCCTCCAGAACTTCTGCCGCCACCTGCTGAACGGCGAGAAATTGGTCTCCCCCGGCGAGGACGGGCTGCAGTCGCTCGAGTTGGCGAACGCCGTCTGGCTCAGCGCACAACTCGGCAAGGCCGTTAAGCTGCCCCTCAGCCGGCGGGCCTACGACAAGTTCCTGGAGAAGAAGCGCGCCGAAAGCACGTTCGTCAAGCAGGTCAAGGACCAGCGCGTGACGGATCCAAGTCACAAGTAGGGACGGAGAAGACGTGATCAGTAATCGGTGATCGGTTCAGGTAGGGCGGCCAGTCCCTTGGCCGCCGCACAGTCCGGTGCCGTGCAGGGCGGCGGCCAAGAGCCACTTCGACAAGCTTGGGACAGGCTGGCCGCCCGAAGATAGGAAAGATTATTTTTCGCAAACGAGAACCGGAAGCGTGGAAACATGGCCAAAAATGTGACACGAGTAAAGGGCGATAAGGTCCGGTTCGGCGTGATCGGCCTGGGTGTGATGGGCCGGGAGCATTGTGCCGGCTTCTCCGCGATCGCCGAAGCCCGGTTGGCCGCCGTGTGCGACGGCTTCGGCGATAGCGCCCGCAAGGTCGGCGAGACGCACGGTGTCCCCTATTTCACCGACCACCGAGCCCTCATCGCCTCCGGCCTGTGCGATGCCGTCCTGATTGCCACCCCCCACCCGGTCCGGCCGCCCATTGCCCTCGATGTGATGAACGCGGGGATTCACCTGCTTAGTGAAAAACCGCTCGCCGAATGTGTGAGCGCAGCCGATCTGATGATCAAGACGGCCCGCCGGAAAAAGGTGGCCCTCGGTATCATGTTCCAGCGCCGGGCCAGTCCGCCGGTGCTGAAAGCCCTGGAGTGGGTCCGGTCCGGCGCCCTGGGTGCCGTCTGCCGCGCCACGCTGATCGCCCCCGAGTTCCGCCCGCAAGCCTACTACAACTCCGGCGCGTGGCGGGGCACCTGGAAAGGGGAAGGCGGCGGGGTGATGATCAACCAGGCCCCCCACTGGCTCGACCTGTTCATCCTCTTCGGCGGCATGCCAAGCGAGGTGTTCGGCCGCTGCTCCACTCGCCTGCACCAGATGGAAACCGAGGATGTGGCCGAGGCGCTGCTCACCTACCCCGACGGCGGCTCCGGCTACTTCTACGCCACCACCAACGAACCCGGGTCGGGGAACATGCTGGAAGTGTTCGGCACAAAGGGAAAACTCTGCTATCGGGACGACAGCCTGACTCTCCAGCGGTTCAGCGAATCGGTAACGGATTTCTCGGCCCGCACCGAACTTCCCTTCAGCAAGCCGGACTGCCTGGTGGAAGCGCCGTTCCAGTCGAGCGAAACGGGGGGGCACGTGAACATCATCCGAAACTTCGCCCGCCATCTGCTCCACAACGAGCCGCTCTTGTCACCCGGCGAGGAAGGGCTCAAGTCCCTCGAACTGGCAAACGCGGTGTGGCTCTCGGCGCACCTGAAGAAGCCAGTCAAGCTGCCACTCAACCGGAAAGCGTATGACCGGTTTCTGGCTGCAAAGAGAGGATGAAGAGAGGGTTCAGGGTTCAGGGAAGAAGTGATCAGTGATCGGTGTCTGATTACTGATCACTCTCTTCTCTACCACTTCACTGCCACGCGCTTCCCCTTGCGGGAGCTTTCCATGGCGGCGAAGACCATGGCGAGCGACTTGATGTTGTCAGTGCAGACCGTCTGGGGCACCTTGCCCTCACGCAGGAACGCGAGCATCTCACAGAGGCCGCCGTGCATCCCAACTTTGGGGACAACAGCCGCTGTGACATCAACGGGAGCCATCTTGCTGAAGAAACCGGTCGGTTCCACATACTTCTGGCCGTGGGGCAATTGGTCCTGCTCGAACAGGATGGTTCCCTTGTTTCCAATGACGCGCCAGTTGCCATGCCAGCTCGTGTGACAGCCTTCCGCGCACCAGCTGCCTCGGTAGGTGAAGAGGATGCCGTTGGCCATCTCAAAGATGCAGCTCGCCGCCACGTCGCCCGCGTACCAGGAGCCCTTGGGATTAAACTCCTTGGCGTACACGGCCACGGGATCGGCCTTGGTGTAATAGCGGATCAGGTCGAA
>JBBQQS010000397.1:0-5242 GCA_038215525.1 Bryobacterales bacterium | reverse complement strand
ATGTGCTGGGCGGGCAGAAGACGGGCGTGTTTCTGGATCAGCGAGAGAACTACCTGGCGGCGCGGCGGCATGCGCATGGGCGGGTGCTCGATTGCTTTTGTTCGACGGGCGGCTTTGCGGTGCATATGGCTGCTGCGGCCGAGTCAGTGGAGGCGATCGACGCTTCGCCTGTAGCGCTTGACGCGGCGCGGGCAAATGCTTTGCGGAATGGGATTGAGAACGTGAATGTTCGGGAGGCGGATGTGTTCGCCTTGTTGAGCGACTACGGCACGGCGCGGCGGCATTTCGACACGATTGTGCTGGATCCGCCAGCTTTTGCCAAGTCGCGGGCGACGGTGGAGAAAGCACTTACTGGTTATAAGGAAATTAACTTACGCGCGCTGCGGATGCTGGAGCCCGGCGGGATCTTGATGACTTACTCTTGCTCGCACCATGTGAGCGAGGCGGACCTACTGGGCGTAGTGGCGGAGGCGTCGATTGATGCGGGGAAGACCCTGCGGGTGCTGGAGCGACGGAGCCAAGCGGCGGATCATCCAATTTTATTGACGATCCCGGAGACTTTGTATTTGAAGGGTGCAATTTTTGAGGTGGTGGGTTAATAGTCTGGTTTGGGGTGCCGATAAGGCTTCCATCATGAGCATTGCGGCGATTGCCCTGAACGGGCTGGGTCAAGTACACGCGCGCGTACAAGCGACGGCGGAGCGTTTGGCGAAGGTGTCGCTGACGGCTGGGGCGGGCGGGGATACGGTGGATTTGAGCGTCGAGATTATTGGGCTGGCGCAGGCGAAGAATGAGAATGCGGCGCTGCTGGCGGCGTTGAAGGCGGAAGACCAGTTGACCGCGCAGACGTTGAATATTTTGGCGTAATCATCGCCAGCCAATGCCCGGCACCCATCCTAACCTCCTCTGTATGTTGCCCTGTGCGTGCCAGGCATACAGTGGGGAAGGCGAATCGCGGACACGGGCTTTTGTCTGTGGGCGAGCGGGGGCGAGGCGGCCAGACAGCCGCTGAGGCGGGACGCAGGCTGGACTCGGGGCAAGTTGAGAGCGCTGCGGGCAACAGAGCAGGCCGGGGCGAACCCGGACCCATCGCCAGGCTTTATCCGGGCGGTGCGCCGGCACTCCGGCGGACCGCCGGTCGCACCCAGCTTCGCGGTCGATTGTGCGCTGACCCTGTCGACCACTGTGCCACGCGAGCCTCATTGGCCTTCGCCTTTTCCACCGGACGCCCCACAAAGTCTTTCCAATCCTTGAGTATTGTATCCGGCTGGTGAAACACATTCCGCCAGGGGTCCAGATCCAGCACATTCTCGGTGTCCACGCCGGTCCCATGCGCTCGCGCGCTGGACCATTCCCAGTCAGTCGCACCAGCCACGATCCCTGCCGATACCGGATTGTTCTCGATGTACCGCAAGAACGCTGCGAATGCTGTAGAATCAAGCGACTCTGAGTCAAAACGCGGAGTCCAATTGACCGGACCCGACTTTCGATAAGCCGACAGGTGCGGCGGACAAACCTGCGTCCCTAGGGCACAAATTAGCCGCCAGGGCTCCTCCCGGTACCGCTGATTCAAATATCGGGAATATTGACTCTGCATATCCCGCATCACATTCGAGATCGACTCGGCCGTCGAAGCCTCGAACATCCAATGCCCATGGTCATGCATCAAGCAATAGCCATGGACCCGCACCTCATATCGGCGGGCGCACTTGCGCATTATATCGATCCATTTGCGAAAATCCTGGCGGCCCAAGCTGACCCACTGGCCCTGATTCCCACGTTGCGTCACTCCATAAACCTGCTGTGGACGAATGTCACGGCGACGTCGCATCGTAACCTCCCCAAACATACTGATAGCTCATACTAGTAAGTGGAAATTCGCGGCCAAAGTTCTCAATTCTTTTTGGGGGTGCCAGCCAACTCTTGTGCGGGTACTCCTCTCCCCCCATCGGTGCCTGAATGTCATGCCTGGCACCAAAGAACCGCACCAAAGAAACCATGGAACTGGAGCATCGAATGGTGCCAAGCACACGCTCGCCCTGCCGAGGGTGGTATTGGCCGTGACCCCGGCAGTATCAGCTTGCCTGACCGCCTTCACGTGCCTCTCGACGACGAGCCGGATCTCCTCTTCAGGCAACCTTGGATCCGCTTTGCGGCGCCCCAGTAAAGAATTTGCAACCGACCGCTAGGAACACCAGCGCCAACGTGACATCCCAAGAGGCAAACGGTTCCCCTCGGCACCCTCTGTAGTATTCTTGGCCAAGCAGACTTTGAGTTGAACCCAGGGAAGGTTTACTGGGCGTATAACAATTCCGCTTACTAAGCCGTTCAAGGGCTTGCCCACGGCTGTTTTGCGATTGCCCCGGCCGTGAAGGATGTCAGAATTCTCCTGACGATCGGCGAGATACTGATTTACGAATTCGATGCCTGCGGCGTTGAAGATGTCAGGCACCACAAATATCGATTCGCCAAGTGGTAGTCAATGTGGGATCGGGGTCGGTTTAGCGGTATTTCACTTCGGCCAGAAACAAGCCAGACGCGGGCGCCGTGCAGGCGGCGACTTCGATTTTGCGCCTCGGTTTGTTCTCCACCAACGCGGCGAAATCCTCGGGTGTGATCTCCCGTAGCCCGACTTTCACCAGCATTCCCACTACGCGGCGCACCATCTTCCACAGAAAGTGCGAGGCCTCAATGCGGAAAAGGATCAAGTGCCCGTCGATGGCCAGCGCAGCGGACTCCAGCTCGACAATGGTCGACTCGTCTGGGCGCAGCGGATCCAATTGGCGGAACTGCACAAAGTCGTGCCGGCCAACGAGCGATTCGGCGGCGGTAGCCATGGCTTCCACATCCAAGCGCGGCTTTACCCACCAAACCTGCCGCTTGGCGAAGGCCGTTTTGCGCGTCGAAATCTGATACTGATAAACGCGGCCGATGGCGTCGTGGCGGGCGTGGAACTTGGGCGTCGCTTCTTCCAGCACCATTACGCTGACATCGGCGGGCAGGCGGTCGTTTAGCTCGCGGCGGAATTCCTCGGCGTGGCATTTGGGGGTGGAGCGGGTGCGGATGTGGGCCACTTGCGCCAAGGCGTGCACGCCCGAGTCCGTCCGGCCGGCACCTTGGATCTCGACCGCGACACCTAGGAACTCTTCGGCGGCCCGTCGCAATACACCTTGGATGGTGCGGGCGTTGGGCTGCTCTTGCCAGCCGGAGAACTTGGTGCCGTCATACTCCAGCGTTAACTTCCAATTTTTCATTTCAACTTCTTGCGGATGGCAGCGGCTTCCTTCGCGGTGGGCGCTAGCTCCAGGTATTTGGTGTAAGCGGCCTTGGCAGCCTTTTGGTCGCCCATGCGCTCACGCGCTTCGCCCAGGCGGAGGAAGCTTTCGGCGCTGGTGGGGTCCCATTTGGTGGCCTCTTCGAAGCGCAAGGCCGCGGCGCGCATGCTGCCCTTCTTGTAGTAATAATTGCCGATCCGGAGTTCGTTTTTAGCTTGCAGGGGATTGAATTCGTACTCGCGTGGGGCTTTGAGCGTTTCGTCTTCTTCTGGCGGCAGTGGGGGCTGCTGCTGGCTGGTGGCTTGGGGCCACGCCAGGGCAGACAACGATAGAAGGAGCCACAACCGGATCACAACTGCATTATAAGGCCTTAGAATGAAAGAAGCGATGACGCTACGCGAGAAGGTATCCCAACTCCCCACTTCACCCGGCGTCTACCTCTACAAAGACGGCGCCGGGCAGGTGATCTATGTCGGCAAGGCGAAGAGCTTACGGGCTCGGGTCCGCAGCTATTTCAATGAGGATAGCCTGGCGCATCCGAAGACCGGCACGCTGATTGAAACCGCGCAGGATATCGAGATCATCATCGTTGACAACGAGAAGGAGGCGTTGGCGCTTGAGAATAACCTGATCAAGCAGTGGAAGCCGCGCTTCAATATTCTGTTGCGCGACGACAAGACTTACCCGTACATTAAGCTCACCAACGAAAAATACCCGCGCGTGTTTGTCACTCGACGGCTGCGGAAGGGCGGCACTTACTACGGCCCTTATTTTCCAGGGAACTTAGCCTATCGGCTAGTGAATTTTATCCATCGCCATTTCTTAGTGCCCTCCTGCAAAGTTGACTTTACCCGCACCCATACGCACCCTTGCTTGCAGTATCACATCCATCGTTGTTTGGGCCCGTGCGTGAAGGGTCTGGTGACGGACGATCGTTACGCCGAAGCGACGCACAACGTGAAGCTCTTTCTCGAAGGCCGTCTGCGTGACCTGACGAATGACTTGCGCAAGCGCATGGAAGCTGCAGCGGAGGATCTTCGCTTTGAAGAGGCGGCGGCTTTCCGGAATCTGATCACAACTGTCGACGAGATGGAGGAGCGCCAGAAGATGGCGGCGGCCGAAGGCGACGATACCGATATCCTGGCCTTCTATGCCGAGCCGCCCTTACTCGCGGCGAATGTCTTCCACTTACGCCGCGGCCGGATCGTTGACCGTCGAGAGTTCTTCTGGGAGGACCAGCACACCTTCGACGCCTCGGAATTCTTCTCGGCGTTTTTGATGCAGTTGTATATGGATCAACGCTACGTGCCGGGCCTGATCCACGTGCCGGTGGACTTTGAGGATCGCGAAGTGCTCGAAGAGATTCTCTCGGAGCAGCGGGGCCGCAAGGTGGAAATTCTAACTCCGCAGAGGGGTCAGAAGAAAGCCATGCTGGCGCTAGCGGAAACTAATGCCAAAAGTAGCTTTGAACAGCGGTTCCGGGTAATGAAGCCGACGGCTAAGGCAATTAGTGCCGCCGTGGCTGACGAGTTAAACCTGCCGGAACCGCCCAGCCGCATTGAGTGCTTCGACATTTCCCATATCCAAGGGACTGACCAAGTAGCCAGCATGGTGGTGTGGGAGGACGGCAAGATGAAGAAGGCCGACTACCGTAAGTTCATCATAAAAACGGTGGCCGGTAATGACGATTTTGCCTCCATGGCCGAGGTGGTGACGCGGCGTTACTCGCGCCTGAAGGAAGAGAACACGCCCTTTCCCGGCTTGATTCTGATTGACGGCGGCATTGGTCAGTTACACGCGGCGGCGGCGGCGCTCGAGTCGATTGGCGTGATCAATCAGTCGCTAGCTTCGATTGCCAAGAAAGAAGAGCTGATTTACGTGTACGGCCAGGAAGATGAGCCGATCGCGCTGGAGCGCTTCAACCCCGTGCTGCACTTAGTGCAATTGGTGCGGGACGAAGCCCATCG
>JBBQQS010000396.1:0-5246 GCA_038215525.1 Bryobacterales bacterium | reverse complement strand
CGCCCCCGAGGCGCAAGCCGTCATTGCGGATCACCGGATTCGCCAAGCGGCGCGCAACCTTCTGCAGAACGCGGTGGAACACACCCCGGAGTACAGCCGGATCATCGTGACGACGCAGTCGGTGGAAGGCCGAGTCCGCCTCACGGTGATCGATCAAGGCCAGGGCATGGACGAACGCGACCTACCCTTTATCTTCGACCGTTTCTTTCGCGGCAGACGACAACCTCCCGGTGGCGTCAGGGGAACCGGCCTTGGGCTCGCCATCGTGAAGGTGCTAGTAGTCGCCAACGGCGGGGCCGTGGGCGCGGAATCCAGCCCGGAAGGCGCCCGCGTTTGGTTCGATCTACCGGGAGCCGACAATTCGGTTACGAATTGAAAATGTTACTGCGGCGCGCCTTCCAGTCGCTGAATCCGGTCCTCGTGGTTGCCGAGAACGCGGACGACGAGCTTGTCAACTGCCCGCAACAAGTCCGAGAGCATTTCCTGTTCGTGCTTCAGCATTTCCTGCTGCTGCTGCAATAGTTCCTGCTGCCGCTCCGCGGCGGACTCCAGCCGGGTCAAGGCGTGATCATGCATCTCCACGGTGCCCGCCAGGGCTTCGTGCCGTTCCACTAGTTTTTCCAGCCGCTCGTCGATGTTCATGATAGGCCCAGTGTCCGCCCTTGGCTGGCACTGCGTCAAGCACCCGGGATGGTCGATAGCGCACCCTCACCGCGCAACCAAGCGACTAACTCCGGGTTCCCGTTTCGCGAGGCCGCTTCGAACGGCGTGAGATGGTCATGCCCTACCCAGTTTAAGTCCGCGCCCCGGCTCAGCAGATACTGCGCGGCGAGTAATTGTCCGCCGTGGCAGGCTCCCCAGAAGGCGTTGGTGAGGATATCGCGTGGTGGCAAGAGGTCGCACGCACCCTCCACCCGATCCATCAAGCCGAGTGCCGCCGCTTGCCAGATCGTCGCCTGGGCCCCACGCTCAATCAGCCGGCGCGCGGCATTCCAAGTCGCGAAGGCGACGGCGTCCGCTAAGGGCGTACCGCCGCCGATCACCGCGCCCGTGGCTTCGATGTCGGCGCCATGGTCCAGCAGCGCGTCGAGCGCCTCGACATCGTCGCTACTCGCCGCCCAGTGCAGCGGCGTCTCCGTATGCGGCCCGGCTAGGAACCGGGCGTTCAAGTCTGCGCCATGGGCGGCCAGCGTGACGATCGTCTCCCGGACGTTCGGGAAGTGCCCCGGCCAGTCAGTGGCGATGTGAAGTAGAGTCCGTTGGCCGTCGGGTCTTGCATGCACGAGGCCGGGGTAGGGGGAAAGCATCCGGCGCAAGGTTGCCACATCGCCGGTTTGGATTGCCTGAACAAGTCCTGGGTGCATGCTCCTATAAAATAGCCCACAAAGTTGGGACAATTAAAGCATGGGCACTTTACCCGTCACTCGACTCACGGAGCAAGACTACCTCGCGATCGAGCGCGCGGCCGAGTTTAAGAGTGAATTCGTCGGTGGCGAAATATTTGCGATGTCCGGCGGCTCCGCTCGACACGCGCGCTTAGCCTCAAAAATTCTCGCTAAATTCGATCTGCAGCTCGAGGGCGGCCCCTGCAACGCCATCAATTCCGACCTGCGAATCCGTTCTCCCTTGGGTGATCAGTTCTATCCGGACGTTTCCGTGGTGTGCGGCACCATCGAAACCTACGCGGGCAGCAAAGACGTCTGCACCAACCCGGTGGTCATCGTCGAAGTACTCTCACCGTCAACCGCCAATTATGATCGTGGTCTGAAGTTCGTTCTCTACCGCGAAATCCCATCGCTCCGTGACTATCTCATCTTTCATTGGGATGCGCTTCACGTGGAACATTACACCCGGCAGCCGAACGACTCCTGGCTGCTCCAGCACTACCATGGCGAAGAGGCGCGAATTTTGCTCCCCGCCATTCGCAGCGAACTCACCCTCGCTTCTCTCTATTCAGGCGCCATGGAGTGGCCCGGCTAGCGCTCTTACCGCTTAAATTCTAACTTCTGAAACTGCGTTCCGCCTAGCCCATTGCGTCAGCGATGGGTCACATTTGCCAAAGAAACCCCGGCACTTACCGGCACATGAGGAGGCCGATGTGACCCAGCGCTTACGCGATGGGCTAGTCCAAATTGATTCGCCAGAAGTACTAAATCAAGCGGTCGGGGCCGCGCCGCAGGCCGTCTCACGGTTTTTGCGGCTCCTTCTTCTTCCCCTTGAAGATATCGATAATGCCCCGCACCCCCTCCTTATTGCCCTTAATCGCATCTATCACCGTATTCGGATCTCTAGACAAAGCCGGCACCACGGACTGTAATTTTAACCGAGCCATGGACGCCGTGTCGGGCGCGAAGCGGGGCTTGGAGAAAGTCCCCGTAAGGATCGATGGAATCGTCATCTCACCGCCCGCGTTGGTCACCGCAGCCGTTAAGTAACCGCCAATGCGCGTGCCGCCCACTTCTTCGGCCAACTTACGATTCAACAAGGTCTTGAGCTTCAAGTTGAGGGATTGATCGACTAAGTTCATCAATCCGGCCAGACTCACCTGGGCGTTATCCAGGTCCAGCTTCAAGTTCTCCGTATTCGCCACGCCGCCCGAAAACTTCAAGTCGCCCGTCAGCGCCAGGAAATTCGTGAACTTATCCGGCGAGATCTTCAAGAACTGAGCGAACTTACCTAACTCGCCCAGTAAGTTCATCGAATAAAGCTTACCCTCCGAAAAACGCAACCCAATCGACCCTTCGAGCGACTTGATAATATCCTCGTTTGGCTTCGGCGTAACGGTAAAATTCAACTGCGCTGAGAGCGGACCGCCAATTAACTGCTTCAAAGAACTTACGGCCTCCAGTAACTGCCCCGAGTCAATCTTGTCCAACTTCGAATCCAGCGTAAACACCGGCTGCGCGCGGCGCTGATCTACTACAATGGTGCCCGTGTGCGTACCGCCGTACACATTCGCCACTAATGGATCGAAGCGCAATTGTCCACCCGCCAGGGTCAGGTTCGTGCGGACATTGGTCAGCACCAAGCGGTCCATCTTCATCGTGCCCACGGTGAGCGTGCCTTGGCCCGCCAGCGTCGACGGCCCGCTGGACTTCTCCTCCGACGGCGTCAGGAATTTCCGCATCTCGTCGACATCGAGCTTATCCGCCGCCAAGGCAAAGTCGATATTGTCGCCGTGCGTGGCGAAGCGGCCCGTCAAAGTGGTGCCGCCCACCGTCGCATCCAAGCCCTCCACGCCCGCGGCATCGCCTTCAAAGCGCAGCTTTGCAGCTCGGATCGTAATCGACTTCGTCAAGGCCGGAGTATTCACCGTCGCCGCCGTCAGCGACCCCGTGCCCCGATACTGCAGTGCCGCACCCTTCGCCAAAGATCCAAAGACCTTCGCCTCCACCGCCGCCGTCCCCGTCGCCTTCACCCCCCGCGCCGCCTTGGCGCCATAAGCCTGAGCGATGTCGATCAGGTCACCCAGGTCAGAAGGCGGAATGGTCACCGAAGCATCGAGTTGCGGCGCGGCGCTGGCATACTTCGCCAGCGAGAAACTCCCGCTCAGTTTCGTCTTTCCAGTCGTCACCTCAAACGGCGCGGCCCGCAGTTGGTCCGGCGTAAAGTCCACTTGCAGGCTCGGCGTGCTCACCGGCTGCTTCAATTCCCCACCCCGCATCTCGAGCCGCGCTGCCCGTAAATGGCCATTAAAAGTGGGCGCCGCAGTAGTACCGCTAATGGTGAGGTCAGTGCCCAATTGCCCCGTCACTTGCATGCCCGGCGCAAAGGCCACGCCAAAGCCAGCGGCGAGCTTGGCGAGTTCCGTAATCGGCGCATCCGCCGCCACCAGCTTCAAAGCCAGCCGATCGCCGTCGATCGTCCCGTTCAACCGCAAATCCAACTGGCCCACCTTGGCCTGCAGTTGCTCAATCCATACTCGGTCATTCGCCGCATCGGCGCGAAACGTCGCGGCCACATTGCCGAGCGCATTCGAACGCAAATCCAAATTCCCCACGGCTGACCAAGCCTTTGCCGCGCTTGTAATCTTTGCCTGCCCACTCAATGCGCCGTCCACGTTTGTCTTCCCAAACAGAGGCCGGCCGAGCGCGGTCTCGAGCGCCGCCAGCGCGCAGTTCTTGATGGTAACCTCGCCAGCCAGGTCATTGCCCGCGATCGTCCCCGCAAAATCCACTTCCCCGTTTCCGTTGCCGGGCATGTGCGCGGTGACGGTCAACGGCGACTTGCCACCCAGGCCATAGTCCCTCAGCACTACATCGATATTCTGATACTCGGCCCGCGGATGCCCCGGAGTTGTCAACGCCACACGGCCCCCGTCAATCCGCAATTCCGCCAGCTTCAACGGCGACGACGACTCCTCCTTCGAACTCAACGAATCGACATTCCACCGCCCCTCGGCATTCCGCACCAGTTCCACCAGCGGATTCGTTATGCGCAAGCTTTCGATGTTTACCTGCTGCTTCAGCAAAGTGAACAGGTCGAGCTTCACAGCCAAGGTCTGGGCGCGGGCGAAGGGACGCTGATTGCCAAACGCGGGGTCCTCACCGATCAACACGTCGCTGGCCGCGATCGCCAACGGAAAGACGGTAAGCGAAAGCTTCCCCAATTCCACCGGCCGCCGCAAACTCTTCTCGAGTTCGCTCTTGAGCAAGGGCCGGAAGCTATCGGCATTTACCAGGTACGGCAACGCGAAGATCGCCCCGATAACCAGGGCGGCAAGACTACCAAGTATGATCCACAGTCGGCGCATGCCTCATCATAGCTAGATGCGCTTCCTGGAAGTCAGCCACAAAATCGAAGCTGGAATGAAAACTCATCCCGGCCTACCCGAACCCCGCGCCGAAGTCTTGATCGACTATGACACCTCGCGTGAACGCTACGCCGACGGCACCGAATTTTACATCGCCAGCCTGCATCTGTGCGGCAACACCGGCACCTATGTCGACGCGCCGATCCATCGCTACCGTGACGGCATCGACTTAGCCAACCTGCCGCTTGAGCGATTGGCACACCTGCCGGTAGAGGTAATTCGGACCACCAACGCCGCCATCACTCGCGAAGCGCTACGTGGTCGTCACTTGGCCGGCAAGGCTGTCTTATTCGAAACCGGCTGGAGCCAGCATTGGCGCACCGACCAATACTTCGAGCCCAACCCTCACCTGACCGCCGACGCCTGCGAAGCTTTGTTGGACGCGGGAGCCGTTTTCGTCGGCATCGACTCGGTGAACATCGACGCCCTCGCC